>NZ_JBPQTV010000056.1:0-25863 GCF_051386515.1 Streptomyces sp. URMC 123
CTCCGGCCCCCCGGCCCCCGGCTGGTTCACCCGCGCGTGACCCGGCCCCGGCCCCCGCAGGCGGCCGGGGCCCACGCCGATCAGCACAGATAGTGCTCCGGCGGCGCCGTCAGCGGGCGGCCCAGCAGCGAGCGCAGCGTCCCGTAGGCCGCCGCGTCGCCCGCCAGCACACCGCCCAGCAGCACCCGGCCGGACTCGTCCAGGACGAGCTTGGCGTACCGCCGGCCGTCGCCGCCCGCGTAGGCGAACTCCATCGCCCCCGGCGTGCGCGCGTGGGCGTCACCGAAGCTGGCGACCTCCACGCCGAGCAGCTTCAGCCGCGTGGACAGGTCGGCGCCCGGGAACGGGCGGGCCTCCAGGCCGAGCAGCCGGTCCGCGACGAGCTCCGCCATCCGGTAGCCCGGCGCCACCAGCCCGTACGTCGTGCCGCGCACCGCCGCGCACTCGCCGATCGCCCAGATCCGCCCGTCCCGGGTGCGGCAGTGCTCGTCGACGAGGAAGCCGCCGCGCTCGGCGGTGGCGAGCCCGGCCGGCCCGGCCAGCTCGTCGCGCGGCCGCACCCCGGTCGCGAAGATCACCACCCCGGCGGCGAGCGCGGTGCCGTCCGCGAGCGTCACGCCCGCCACCCGGCCGTCCGGGCCGGCGTCCACGGACCGTACGCCGGCCCCGCAGTGCAGCCGGACGTCCAGCTCGCCGACGAGCCGGCCCAGCACCCGCCCGCCGCCCTCGTCGAGCTGCACGGGCATGGGCCACGCGGCCAGCTCCACCACATGGGGGCGCAGCCCCAGCAGCCGCAGCGCGTTGGCGGCCTCCAGCCCCAGCAGGCCGCCGCCGACGACGACCCCGGCGGCGGCCCCGGGCGCCCCGGCCGCGGCGCGCGCCGCCGTGGCGCGGATGGCGTCCAGGTCGGCGATGGTGCGGTAGACGTGGCACCCGGGCAGGTCGTGGCCGGGCACCGGCGGCACGGCCGGCCGGGACCCGGTGGCCAGGACCAGCACGTCGTACGGGACCCTCCCGCCGGAGCCGGTGACGACCGTACGGGCGCGGCGGTCGATCGCGGTGACGGTGGTGTTCAGCCGCAGCTCGACGGCGGGGTCCTCGCGGGGGTCCCGGCCGGGCAGGGCCGGCGGGCCCGCGCTCCCGGGCCCGCCGCCGGGGGCCAGGTACGCGGACAGGTTCACCCGGTCGTACGCCGGGTGGCCCTCCTCCGCCAGGACGGTCACCCGCCACGCGTCCGTCGCGTCGCCCTCGCGCAGCCGGGTCACCAGGTGGTGCGCCGCCATGCCGTGGCCCACCACGACGAGATGTCGCTCCCCGGTCATGTGCGCGCGAGCTCCCGGGTCGGCGCCGGCACCTCGGCCGCCACGCAGCGGACCTCGTTCGCGCACGAGCCGCAGCCCGTCGTGGCGCGCGTGGCGCGGGCCAGCGCCGCCAGGTCGTGGGCCCCGGCCCGGCACGCGGCGACGATGTCGCCCTTGGTGACGTGGTTGCAGTGGCAGATCACCGCGTCGTCGGGCAGCGCCGTGCCGTCCGCGCCCCAGTCCACGGCCGTGCCCAGCAGCAGCGCGAGCCGGTCGGCGGGGACCGGGAGGTCGTGGTCGTAGAGGTGCGTGACCGTGGCGATGGCCTGCGGGAAGCCCACCAGGACCGCCGCGCCGACCCGCCCCCGGCGCAGCGCGAGGCGGGCGTAGCGGCCGCGGGCCGGGTCGGCGAGGGTGACCAGCTCGACCGCGGCCGCGGGGTCGGTCAGATCGCGCAGCCGCCCCAGCGAGACCACGTCGAGGCCGGTGGCGCGCAGCCGGGTGACGGGCCGGCCGCCGGTGTAGCGCGCGGGCCGGCCGGCGAGCAGCCGGGCGAGCGCCTCGGCCTGCTCCCAGGCGGGGCCCACCCGCCCGGCCACCGTGCCCGCGTGCTCCGCGCAGTCGCCGATCGCGTGCACCGCCGGGTCGTCCGTGCGCAGCTCGTCGTCGACGAGCACCCCGCGCCGCACCGCGAGCCCCGCCCGGCGGGCGAGGTCGGCGGCCGGCGTCACGCCCGTGCACACCAGCAGCGTGCCCGTGCGCACCACCCGGCCGTCGTCCAGGGTGAGGCGGCCGGGCCTGTAGTCGACGGCCCGGTGGCCGAGGAGGAGGGTCAGGCCCAGCCGTTCGAGGTGCTCCACCAGGAGCCGCCCGGCCGGGGCGTCCAACTGGCGTTCCATGGGGTGCGCCTTGGGGTGGACGAGGGTGACGTCGCGGCCGGCGGCCAGCAGCGCGTGGGCCACCTCCACGCCCAGGACCCCGCCGCCGAGCACGGTCAGCGGGCCGTCCGGCAGGGGCGGGCGGTCGCCGAGCTCCCGCACGGTGCGCACGCCCTCGGCCAGCCGCCCCTCGGGGGTCAGCAGGCCGGGCAGGAACGGCAGGTTGGGGCGGGCGCCGGTGGCCAGGACGAGCACGTCGTACGGGTGCGGCCCGCGTGGGTCGCCGTGCACCAGCCGGCGCGCCCGGTCGATGGCGGTGACGGTCACCCCGAGCCGTACGTCGGTGCCCTCCGGCAGCGGGGGCAGCGACAGCGCGGTGGGCGGCAGGGTGCCGGAGAGGACGGCGGGGAGCAGCACGCGGTGGTACGCGGGCCGCTCCTCGGCGCCGAGGACGGTGACGGGGTCGTGGTGGCCGTGGTGCCGCAGCCGGTCCACGAACCGGTGGGCGGCGGGGCCGTTGCCGATGACGAGAATGCGCCTCATGGATCTCCCCCGGTGGGTGCGGTCGGTTCCGTGTCGGGTGCGCCCGCGGCCGTGGGCGCCACCCGCTCCAGCCGGACCGCCGCGAGCTTGAACTCCGGCATGCCGCTGCGCGGGTCGAGCGCCGGGTTCGTGATGAGGTTCGCCCGGCCCTCGGCCGGATAGTGGAACGGCAGGAACACCGTGTCGGTCCGCGCCGTCGCCACCAGCCGCACCCGGGCGACCGTCGCGCCCCGCGCGGACACCACCCGCGCCAGGTCACCCTCGGCCAGCCGCGCCCGGGCGGCGGTGTCCGGGTGCAGCTCCACGTACGCCTCGGGCGCGGTCGCCGTGAGCTCCGGCACCCGGCGGGTCTGCGCGCCGGACTGGTACTGGGCGAGCACCCGGCCGGTGGTGCCGCGCAGCGGGAAGTCGGCCCCGGTGGACTCCGCGGAGTCGCGGTGGTCGACGGCGGCGAAGCGGGCGCGGCCGTCGGGGTGGGCGAAGCGGTCGAGGAAGAGCCGGGGGGTGCCGGCGGGTTTCGCCGTGCCGGCCGGCCTCTCCGCGCCGGCGGTGCTGTCGGTGCCGGCGGAGCTGTACGTGTCGTCCGTGCCCTCGGCTCCTCCGGCGTCCTCGGCGTCCTCCGGGCACGGCCAGTGCAGCGCCTCGCCCGCGTCCAGCCGGTCGTAGTCGATGCCGGAGTAGTCGGCCACCCCGCCCCGCGAGGCGCGGCGGAGCTCGTCGAAGACCTCGCGCGGCCGGTCGGGGAAGCGCTCGGCCGGCTGCCCGAGGCGTACGGCGAGCCCCCGCAGCACTTCGAGGTCGGTACGCACGCCCGGTGGCGGGGGCAGCAGCCGGCGGCGGCGCAGCACCCTGCCCTCCAGATTGGTCAGGGTGCCCTCCTCCTCGGCCCACTGGGTGACGGGGAGCACCACATCCGCGAGCCGGGCGGTCTCGGAGGGCACGAAGTCGGCGACCACCAGCAGGTCCAGCGCGGCCAGCCGCTCGGTGACGTGCCCGGCGTGCGGGGCGGAGACGACCGGGTTGGCGCCGAAGACCAGCAGGGCGCGCGGCCCGCCGGCGGTGCCGAGGGAGTCGAGCAGCTCGTACGCGCTGCGGCCGGGGCCCGGGAGGGACTCGGGGGGCACGCCCCACACGGCGGCCACCCGCTCGCGGGCCACCGGGTCGGTGATCGACCGGTAGCCGGGCAGCTGGTCGGCCTTCTGGCCGTGCTCGCGGCCGCCCTGGCCGTTGCCCTGGCCGGTGAGACAGCCGTAGCCGCTGCCCCGGCGGCCCGGCAGGCCCAGGGCGAGCGCCAGGTTGATGAACGCGGCGGCGGTGTCGGTGCCCTTGCTGTGCTGTTCGGCGCCGCGCCCGGTCAGCACATACGCGCGCCGGGTGCCCGCCAGCAGGTCCACCGCCTCGTGCAGGGCGGCGGCCGGCACGCCGGTGACCCGCTCGACGCGCTCGGGCCACCAGGCGGCGGCCCGCTGCCAGGCGTCCTCGAAGCCGCTGGTGCGGTCGCGCACATAGCCGGTGTCGACGCGGCCCCCCACGACGGCCAGGTGGAACAGGCCCAGGGCGAGCGCCAGATCGGTGCCGGGGGCGGGCTGGAGGTGGAGGGCGGCGCGCTCCGCGGTCGGGGTGCGGCGCGGGTCGATCACGATCAGCCGGGCGCGCTCCAGGTGGCGCATCAGCGGGGGCATGGTCTCGGCGGGGTTGGCCCCCGCGAGCAGGATCGTTTCGGCGCCGGCGAGGTCGGTGACCGGGAACGGCAGCCCCCGGTCCAGCCCGAAGGCCGCGTTGCCGGCCGCCGCCGCGGAGGACATGCAGAAGCGGCCGTTGTAGTCGATCAGCCGGGTGCCGAGCGCGACCCGGGCGAACTTGCCCAGCAGATACGCCTTCTCGTTGGTCAGCCCGCCGCCGCCGAAGACCGCCACGGCGTCGGGGCCGTGCTCCTCGCGCAGCCGCCGCAGCCGCTCGGCGACGGTGTCCAGGGCGGCGTCCCAGCCGGTGGGCACCCGGTGCCCGGACGCGTCCCGGACGAGGGGGGCGCGCAGCCGGTCGGGGGCGGCCAGGACCGCCGGGGCGGTCCAGCCCTTGCGGCACAGCCCGCCCCGGTTGACGGGGAAGTCCGGGTCGGGCGCGACGGAGGCGCCCTCGTCGGTGCGGGTGAGGACGGTGCCGCACTGGAGGGCGCAGTACGGGCAGTGCGTGCGGACGGGGGTGGGCGGCGCGGCGCGGACGGTGGTGCGGCCGGCGCGGGGCCCCTTGTGGCGCCACGCGCCCCAGCCCGGCGCGCCGTTGGCCGTACGGCCGCCGGAGCCGGGTGGCGTCGCCCCGTTGGGCGTGGCCGGCGGTGTTCCGCCGGGCGTGCGGCCGTCCGGCCCGGGTGGTGCCGCCCCGTCCGGGGACTCCTCACGCACGGGTCGTCTCCGCCGCCGCGTCCCCCGCGCCCGGGTGGGACACGGTCCGCGCCGCCGCCACGTCGGCCAGCCCCGGGCCCGCGCCCGCGGCAGAGACCGCCGTCACCCCCGTACCCGCGCCCGTGACCGCCGCCGCGGCCGGGGCCACCGTACGGGGGCCGCCCGCCGCCCGGATGCGACCGCCGGCCGCGGGCGCCCCGGCCGTGCCGCGCCCGTACGCCCCGCTCCCGCCGCGCAGATAGACCGCCCAGGTCACCGTCACGCACACCGCGTAGAAGGCCAGGAAGGACCAGAACGCCGGGCTGCCGGAGCCGGAGCCGTCCGCGCCCCCGCCCCCGTACGCCCCGCGGAACGCGAGGTTGATCGCGACCCCGCCGAGCGCGCCGACCGCCCCGGCGATGCCGATCACCGCGCCGGACAGCCGGCGCGCGTCGGTGAAGGCCCGCTCCGCGTCCCGCCCCCGGGTCACGGCCTCCTCCGCCTCGCGGGCGAAGACCGCCGGGATCATCTTGTACGTGGAGCCGTTGCCGATCCCGCTGAGCACGAACAGCGCGGTGAACCCGGCCACGAACAGCCCGAACGAGCTGCGCGCGGAGGCCACCAGCAGCACCGCCGTGCCCACGCCCATGCCCAGGAAGGTGGCGAGCGTCACCCGGGCGCCGCCCCAGCGGTCGGCGAGCCGGCCGCCGAACGGCCGGGCCAGCGAGCCGAGCAGCGGCCCGAGGAAGGTGTAGGAGGCCGCCTCCAGCGGGGTGGAGCCGAACTCGTACCGCAGCACCAGCCCGAACGCGAAGCCGTAGCCGATGAACGACCCGAAGGTGCCGATGTAGAGCAGCGAGATCCACCAGGTGTGCCGGCTGCGCAGGGCCTCGCGCTGGCCGCCCTTGGGGGTGCGCACGGCGGCGAGGTTGTCCATGAAGACCGCGGCCAGCAGGGACGCCAGCACGATCAGCGGCAGATAGACGGCCACCACGTAACTGGGGTGGCGGTCGCCGGCCGTCGCGATCACCAGCAGGCCCAGCAACTGCACGGCGGCCACGCCGAGGTTGCCGCCGCCGGCATTGAGGCCCAGCGCCCAGCCCTGTCGGCGCTGCGGGTAGAAGGCGGTGATGTTGGTCATCGAGGAGGCGAAGTTGCCGCCGCCGACGCCCGCCGCGGCGCCGATGAGCAGGAACACCCACAGCGGGGTGTCCGGCCGCTGCACGAAGTACAGCGCCAGCGTGGCCGGCACCAGCAGGAGCGCGGAGGAGAACACCGTCCAGTTGCGGCCGCCGAACCGGGTCACGGCGTAGCTGTACGGCAGCCGCAGCACCGCCCCGACCAGCGTGGGCACCACGACCAGCAGGAACTTCTCGTCCGCCCCGAAGTGGAACCCGATCTCCGGGGACATGAACAGCACCAGCACCGACCACAGGCTCCACACGGAGAACCCGATGTGCTCGGAGAGGATCGACAGGATCAGATTGCGGCGCGCGATGTACTTGCCACCGCGCTCCCAGAAGACCTCGTCCTCCGGGTCCCACGTCTCGATCCAGCGCTTGTTGGCGGGCGGTGAGGTCGTCATGGCTCTATCCGCTTTCCCTGGTGATTCCCTGGTGTTCCGGTCCCTGGTGTTCCCTGACGTGTCCCTGATGCGCGCCTGGCGTGCCCCCGGTGGCGAGCGGCCGGGGGTCACCGCTTTCGGGTCATGGGCGCCCCTTGTGCCGGGCGAGGGCCCGGTCCACGAGGGGGCCGGCGCCGCCCGTGTACGCGGTCGGGTCGCACAGCGCCCGCAGCTCGTCCGGCTCCAGCCGGTCCGCCGCCTCCGGGTCCTCGGCGAGGACGTCGGCGAGCGGCCGCCCCGACTCCGCGGCCGCCGTCGAGGCGCGGCTCAGCAGCGCCTTGGCGGCGGCCTTGCCCAGCCGGGGCGCCAGCACGGCGGCGATCCGCTCCGAGACCACCTGACTGCCGGTGATCGCGAGGTTCTCCCGCATCCGCTCCGGGCGCACGGTCAGTCCCTCGGCGAGCTCGACGGCCGTGGCCGCCGCGCCGCCCGTCAGCCGCAGGCACTCGCGCAGCAGCAGCCACTCGGCGTGCCAGGCGCCGGCCGACCGCTCGTCCTCCGACAGCAGGCACTGCGTCAGCCCGGCGGCCAGAGCGGGCACTTGGAGCGCGGCGCTGCGGATGAGCGTGGCGAGGACCGGGTTGCGCTTGTGCGGCATGGCGGAGGAGCCGCCGCGGCCCTCGGCGGTGGGCTCGGCCACCTCCGCGACCTCCGTCCTGGCCAGCGACTGCACATCGACGGCGATCTTCCCCAGCGCGCCCGCCGTGAACGACAGGGCGGCGGCGAGGTCGGCCATCGGGGTGCGCAGCGTGTGCCAGGGCAGGACGGGCTCGGCGAGGCCGGTCTCGGCGGCGAACGCCGCGATCAGCCGGTCCTGGTACGCGCCCGGGTCCCACCCGGCGGTGCCCCCGGCGCCCGTCTCGATACCGGTCGCGTCCCCCGCGCCCGGCTCCGCGGTGCCACCGGTTCCGGCCGCCGGGCCGTCGATCCGCGCGTACTCCAGATAGCCGGCCAGCGTGCCGGCCGCGCCGCCGAGCGAGACCGGCAACCCCTGCTCCAGCACCCGCCCGAGGCGCTCCTCGGCGTCCAGCACCAGCCGGTGCCAGCCCGCCGCCTTCAGTCCGAAGGTGGTGGGGACGGCATGCAGGGCGAGGGTGCGGCCGGCCATCGGGGTGTCGCGGTGCTCGGCGGCGAGCACCGCCAGCGCCCCGGCCGTACGGCGCAGGTCCGCCGTGACGATCCGCAGCGCCGCGGCGGCCACCAGCATCGCCCCGGTGTCCAGGATGTCCTGGCTGGTGGAGCCCCGGTGCACATACTCGGCGGCGGCCGGGTCCTCGGCCGCCACCGCCTCGGTGAGCGCCCGGACCAGGCCGACCACGGGGTTGGCGGTCTCCCGGGAGCCGACGGCCAGGGCGCGTACGTCGATCCGGTCGGCCCGCGCCGCGCGGCCGATGGCCTCCGCGGCCGCCGGGGGCAGCACGCCGAGGGACGCCTGGGCGCGGGCGAGCGCGGCCTCGGCGGCCAGCATGGCCCGCAGCCAGGCCGTGTCGCTCACGGCGGCCTCGACGGCGGTGCCGGCGCGGACAGGGGAGAGGAGACCGCTGTCCGCGTCGGCACCCGGGATCACCGTCACACGATCACGCCCGTCAGGTCGGTCTCCGCCTCCGTCGGCCGGACCGCGAACGGCACATGGGCGACGGGCGGCAGGTCCAGCACGGCGCGGGCGATCGCGTCCGAGTCCCCGAGGGTGACCGAGTCGACGCCCGGCCGGATGCCGGCCGCGGTGACCCAGTGCACCGACTCGGTGGGGACGCCGTAGGCGAACCGGCGCGGGTGTGCCCGCCCCTTGCCGTCCAGCACCCGGTAGGGCCGCTCGGTGACGGCGAGCCCGCCGGTCTCGTACGCCGAGCCGCGCGCCCCCGGGATGGTGTACGGGTGGCACTGGTCGGTCTCCAGCAGGTGCCGCAGCAGCGGGTCCTCGGTGCGGCGCAGATCGGGCTCGGGCAGCCGGGCCTCGATCAGCGCGGTGGCCCGCACCGGCGGCCCGGGCACCACGCCGGAGGTGGCGACGAACGCCGGCTGGTCGGTCTCGATCCGTACGACGGTGCCCGGCCCGGTGATCTCCAGGACGCCCGCCTCGATGAGCGCGATCATCTCCTCGATGCGGGAGGCGGGCGGCCCGATGGACAGGAACGCGTTGAGCGGGGTGTACCAGCCCTCCAGGTCGTCCCGGTGGGAGTTGCCCTCCAGGCCGCCGTGGTCGACCGCGAGCCGGATCTCGTTGCGCAGGTCGCGCAGCACGTCCAGGGCCGCCTTCAGGGGGCCGCTGACATTGCCGCGCCGGGCCTCCTGGACGTCCCGCCTCAGGTACTCCACCAGCCAGGCGTGGAAGTCGGCGCGGTCGGCGAACTTCCGGTCGCCGTAGGGCTTGGAGATCTTCTCCCAGTCCCAGCGGTCGGCGAGGGAGATGCCGTACGCGTCCAGCAGCTCGTCAGGGGCCTGGTCGATGGGGCGGTGCAAATAGCGCTCGGTGAACTCCTCGCGCTCGGCGTCCCGGCCACGCGCGGTGAGCAGGGTGCCGTAGTAGACGCTCTCGACCTCGCGCGAGATCAGCGGCCACAGGTCGGTGCCGAAGTGGACCGGGCGGCCCTCGTCGGCGCGGGCCCGCAGGGACTCGATGAGGTCGGCCGTGAGCAGCTTGGGGAAGTACCGGCCGTAGGCGCCCTTCTCGTTCTCGCCGCGGGCGTGGTACGGCACCCCGCGCCGGGAGAAGGCGTACAGCTTGGGCTCCCGGCCGGAGGCGCGGTAGACCAGCCGGCCGTTCTCGTTGACGAACATGCCGCCGCGGCCGACGGTGAACAGCGCCATGTGGTCGAAGAAGTTCAGCCCGAGGCCGCGCAGCAGCACCGCCTGGCCGGGCTGGATGCCGCTCAGGTCGAGGTCGGCGGGGTTGGCCGGGGTGATGTAGGTCAGGTAGTGGATGCGCGCCAGGCTGGCGGTGCGCGCCTCGCGGGCGGTGAGCCGGGCGGGCACGTGCCCCTGGGCGAGCACGATGGCGTCGAGCCGGTTGAGCCGGGTGCCGTCCTCCAGCCGCACGCCCTGGGGGCCGCCGGGGACGCCGTGGGTGTCGGCCATGGCCACGGCCCGGGAGCGGTGCACCGTGACGGTGACGTGCTCGGGCGCGCGGTCGACGACCCGCTGGAAGCTGTCGCCCAGGTAGCGCCCGTAGAAGGCGCGGGTGGGGTACGAGTCGGGGCCGAGCCGCCTGGCCTCGGCGACGGTCTCGTCGTCGTAGCCGCTGGTGTCGGTCAGTTCGGCGACGCTCCGGGCCCACTCGTACAGGCTGGGGCCCGGCTCGATGGGGCCGTCGATCCGCGCGCTGTCGTCGGTGTAGACGGTGATCTGCGAGGCGACCGTGTTCATCAGCAGATGACGGGACTGCTCGGTGCGCCAGACCGTGCCGGCGCCGGGCGCCGAGGGGTCGACGACGTGCACCGTCACGGAGGTGTGGGCGGTGGACGCGCGGGCGTTGGCGCAGAGCCGCTCGAGCACGGAGAGCCCTCGGGGGCCCGCGCCGACGATGCAGATCTCTATCTCATCGCTGCTCATGCGAGGTCCTTGTCGGCGGAGTCGGCCGCGACGCCGGTCGCGGGGTCGATGGCGGAGTCGGTCTCGGTCTCGGTGGTGCCGGTGCCGGTGCTCGCGGTGGCCGTGGTGCTCGCGGTGGCGGTGCCGACAGCGGCGGAACCTTTCGCCGGCTCGCGCAGCAGCCGCGCCAGCTCCAGCCGCTTGATCTTCGTGGTGGAGGTCTGCGGCAGGTCCTCCAGGCGCCACTGCACGGGCTCGCCCATCGCCGGCAGCCCCACCACCGCGGTCCGCCACTGCTCCCGGTCGAGCGGCTTGTCGTCCCGGGTGCACACGACCGGCACCGGCAGCCCGTTCTCGTCCGGGATGATGATGACCTCGACGAGGTCGGGCACCCGGGTGAACAGCTTGTCCTCGATCTCCAGCGTGGACTCCACGCCCTCGATCTCGTCGACCTCGCGGTCCAGCAGGTGCAGACAGCCCCACTTGGTTCGGTAGCCGACGTCGCCCATCCGCCACCAGCCGTCGTTGACCTGCTTCTCCCAGCGCTCGTGCTCGCCGAGGTAGGTCACGATCCGGCCGTCGCTGCGCACCTCGATGAACCCGGGGTTGGACTTGCTCGGCGGGTTGCCGTCCCGGCTGACCACGCGCACCCCGGTCATGCCGGGGAACGGCACGCCCACGCAGCGGCCGTTGAAGTCCGCGCCGTCCTGCGGGGAGTAGGTGCGGGCGGCGATCGGGCCGACCTCGCTCTGGCCGTACGCCTGGGCGAACCGCGGGTTCTTCCGCCGCGAGGCCCCGAGCAGGGTGTGCACCGTGCGCGGGTGGATGGCGTCGAAGGTGCTGCTGAAGTACTTCACATTGGCCAGCGGCCGGCGCGGGTCGTCGGCCAGCACCTCCCAGCGCAGGAAGGTGTTGGGGTGCGCCTCGATGAACCCGGGCGGCACCTGCGCGAAGAGGTCGCCCACCGTCTTCGGGTCGTCGTCCCGCAGCACGATCAGCGGGTGGCCCTGGAGGATCGAGATGGGCATGGCGGTGTACATCCGCGAGTGCACGAACGACACATGGACCGCGACGGGTTCGTTGGTGCGCACCCCGAGGCGTACGACCGTGCCCTGCGGGCGGTAGCGGGCCTGGAAGGTGTGCCCGGTGTGCACCGCGAGCTTGGGGATGCCGGTGGTGCCGGAGGTGTGGGTGATCAGGAGCGGGTGGTCCGGCGCCATGACCACCGGCTCCACCCGCCGGGCCCCGGCGAGCGAGGAGAGTTCCGTGGCGCCCTCGTGGCTGCCGGAGGTGAGCAGCACCCGCTCGGAGAGGCCGAAGACCTCCGCCGGCAGCTCCTTCTCCAGCTTGGCCTGGTCCGTCACCAGATACGGCTGGTCCACCCGGCGGATCAGCTCGGCGACGGTCGCCCCGTCCAGCTTGGGCGACAGCAGGACGGCGACGGCGCCGATCCGGGTGATGGCGCACGCGAGCAGGGAGATGTCGAAGTTGTCGGTCTTGTGGACGACCACGCGGTCCCCGGGCCGGACCTTCACGGCCCACAGCCGGGAGGCGTAGTCGGCGATCAGGTCCGCCATCTCCGTCAGGGTCGCGCGACGGCCCAGCTCGGGGGCGATGTCCAGGTCGTGGTCGAGGATCACCAGACTCGCCGGGTTCCGGGCCGCCGCTCGGTCGAAGAGCGTTCCCAGCCGGATTCCCTTATTGCCTATACGCTGAAGAAACACGTACTCGCCCTTTCATCCCTGGCTCGGAAGAGTGACGCGGACGTCACTGCGATTCGATGACGTCCTTGATGCGCTTCAATGTGGCGTCGAGGTCCCGCACCAGCTTTTCGGTCCAGTCCTCGATGAACCTCTTCCGGTCGTCCTCGTTCAGGTCCTTGACAATCTTCTGAATGCCGGCGGTGGCCTTCCCCATGCGGAAGTGGTGCACGAGGACGCAGCCCTCGGGCGCGGGCTCCATGTCGAAACCCCAGACGCTCTCCTGGTCCTCCTGGGCGTGGCTGAGCATCATCCAGCGGAAGGTGCGGCCGGGCTCGGCGGCGACCACCCGGGCCTCGGTGTGCCAGACGCCCCTGATCAGCGGCGCCCAGGCGACGACGGACTCGCTGCGCAGGTTCTCGCCGCGGAAGACCGCGCCCACCGTGGCCGGCTCGCCGGAGATCCAGGTGCCGCCCTGGCACTCCGGGCTCCACTCGCCCTGCCGGGGCAGGTCGCTGACGACGGAATAGACCTCTTCGGGCGTGGCCGAGACCGAAATCCGGGCGCTGAGTTCGAAAAGCGGGGAGTTGTCGACGATGGATTTGGTCATGGCAGAAATCCTTTCGATGGGCGGTCGCCGCGGTCAATGCGGGCCGGCCTGGTCCGTCAAGTTCGGGGGAAACTCCACCGGGCGTCGAGCGCGCTTCCAGGTCGTGTCTTCAAAGTCCCGTCTGCCTGGCGACGCCTGGCACGCACGCTCGCTGCGTTGTCGTCAGTCGCCAATGCTCCGCAGTGGCTCCCTCCTCCGCCTTGCGATCGCACGCACCAGACGCCGCCAGGCCCGCCCTCCGGGCGGACGACGCTACTTTGAAGACACTCCCTGGCGGGCGCCGGAACGGAAGTTCTCCGTGCGCAGCACGAGCTTTCCGTGGACCTTTCCCTCCTCCAGCCGGCGGTGGGCCTCCGCGGCGGCGCTCAGCGGCAGCACCTCGGTGCCCCGGGGCCGCAGCAGGCCCGCGGCCGCCAGCCGGCCGATCGCCCCGGCGGCCTCCGCGAGCTCCGCCGTGTCGGCCTGCGAGATGGCGAACCCGATCACCGAGCAGTCCTTGAGGTAGAGCGGCCCCACCGGCAGCACCGGGCGGGTGCGCATCCCGGCGAGCAGCACGATCCGGCCCCGCTTGGCGAGCAGGTCCACCGCGGCCGGCACGTCGTTGCCGGCGGAGGTGTCCACGTACAGGTCGACGCCGCGCGGGCTGAGTTCGCGGATGCGCTCGTGCACCCCGGGGGTGCGGTAGTCGATCACCTCGGCGGCGCCCAGCGCCCTGCAGTACTCCAGGTCCCGGGCGCCCGCGGTGGCGATCACCCGGGCGCCGGCCTGCGCCGCCATCACCACCAGGGCGCTGCCGACGTTCCCGGCCCCGCCCAGCACCGCCACGGTCTCCCCGGCGCGCAGCCGGCCGTGGGTGAACAGGGCGAGATACGCGGTGGCCGCCGGGTGCGCCAGCGCCACGATGTCCACCGGGTCCACGCCCTCGGGCAGGTGGTAGAGCCGGTCCACCGGCACCACGGCCCGCTCCGCGGCGGCGCCCTGACGGCCGTCGTGGCCCAGGCTGTTGCACCACACCGGGTCCCCGACCCGGAAGCCGGGCGCGCCCGGCCCGGCCGCGGCCACGGTGCCCGCGAGGTCCCGGCCGACGACGAAGGGAAACTCCAGCGGGGTGCGCCAGGCCCCGGACCGTACGAAGGTGTCCACATGGTTGACGGAGACGGCCGCGACGTCGACGAGCACGTCGTTCGGCCCTGGCTGCGGGGAGTCCAGCTCGCCGTACCGGATGGTCTCCGGGGGCCCGAGCTGCTCGATATAAGCGGCACGCATGTTCATGGATTCTGGCGACGCCCGGCCCCCGGGGCCCGGGGACGACCGGGGGTCTGTCAGCTTCACCCGCGGTGTGTCAGGTCCGCGTGGCACCGGGCCGCGCGCTGCCTACGATGCTCGCCATGGAGCTGATCACGGAGGATGTGACGCCCGACGACCCCCGGATGGCCGCCGAAGTCGAGCCGTTGATACGGACGTTGCGCCCGGCGCTCTCCGCCGAGGCGTTCGCCGTCTTCGCGGCGGAGGCCCACCGCCAGGGGTTGGTCTTCACCCTCGCCCGTGACCCGCGCGGCCGGTGTCTGGGGGTGGCCACCCACCGGGTGCTGGCCACCAGCCGGGGCCGGCTGCTGTTCGTCGACGACCTGGTGACCGACCCGGCGGCGCGCTCGCGCGGCGTCGGTGCCCATCTGCTGGCCGAGCTGGAGTCCCGGGCCCGGCGCGCGGGCTGCGACCGGATCGAACTCGACTCCGGCGTGGCCAATCACGGGGCCCACCGCTTCTACCACGCCCACCGCATGAGCATCACCGCGTTCCACTTCGGTCGTGAACTGCCCGCGCGGGAAAGGCGACCCGGCGCGTCCGGAATGCGCACTTGACAGACCATGCGGGGGCCTGATGACGGCCCATCGGTCCGCAGGGAGAGTAGGCGCATCACGGTGCACCGAGGGAGAAGAAGATGACGGACGACGTGAATGTCGGGTTCTCGGAAACGGCCCGGCACGAGGGCACGACGGATCAGCCCATGGAATTCGAGCTGCTGGATCTGCGGTGGGAGCTGCTGCCCAATGTGTTCGCGCCGTTCCACTCCCCGTCCACGGCGTCCTATTCCCGCTGGCTGCCCTATCCGCGGGGCGGCTCCCTGCTGGAGATCGGTTGCGGCGCGGGGGTCACGGCGGTGCACGCGGCGCTGAACGGCTGCGCCGCGGTGACCGCCACCGACATCAGCCAGGCGGCCGTGGACAACGCGGCGCGCAACGCGGCGCGGCACGGGGTCGCCGACCGGGTGCGGGCGGTGCGCAGCGACATGTTCGCCGCGCTCGACCCCGAGGACCGCTTCGACGTCATCTTCTGGAATTCCCCGGCCATCGAGGCACCCGAGGACTTCTCCTACACCCGCGACATCGAGTGGTCCATTCTCGACCGCGGCTATGTCTCGCACCGGTCCTTTCTCCACGACGGGCCCCGGCATCTCACCGAGAACGGCCGGCTCTTCCTCGGCTTCAACAGCCGCGGAAACGACGAGCTGATCGCCGACCTCGCCGAGGAGGAGGGGCTGCGCATCGAAAAGCTCGCATCCACCAGCCATGACTTCGACGACCGCACCGTGGAATTCCGGCTGCTCGAATTCATCAGGAAGAACTGACCACCGGGCCGCCGCCGAACCCCCTTGACGAGGAGTCCCATGTCCCGCCGCCTGTTCACCTCGGAGTCCGTGACCGAGGGCCATCCCGACAAGATCGCCGACCAGATCAGCGACACGATTCTCGACGCGCTGCTGAGGGAGGACCCCACGTCGCGCGTCGCCGTGGAGACGCTGATCACCACCGGTCTGGTGCACGTGGCCGGCGAGGTGACCACCTCGGCCTACGCGCCCATCGCCGCCCTGGTGCGCGAGAAGATTCTGGAGATCGGTTACGACTCGTCGAAGAAGGGCTTCGACGGGGCCTCCTGCGGGGTGTCGGTGTCCATCGGCGCGCAGTCGCCGGACATCGCCCAGGGTGTGGACACGGCGTACGAAAGCCGCGTCGAAGGCGACGAGGACGAGCTGGACCGGCAGGGCGCCGGTGACCAGGGTCTGATGTTCGGCTACGCCTGCGACGAGACCCCGGAGCTGATGCCGCTGCCGATCAGCCTCGCGCACCGGCTGTCCCGCCGGCTCACCGAGGTCCGCAAGAACGGCACCATCCCCTACCTGCGCCCGGACGGCAAGACGCAGGTCACCATCGAGTACGACGGCGACAGGCCGGTGCGCCTGGACACCGTCGTGGTCTCCTCGCAGCACGCCTCCGACATCGACCTGGAGGCCCTGCTCACCCCCGACATCCGGGAGCACGTCGTCGACGCCGAGCTCGCGCGGCTCGCCGAGGACGGCATCACCCTGGAGACCGAGGGCTACCGGCTGCTGGTGAACCCCACGGGCCGGTTCGAGATCGGCGGCCCGATGGGTGACGCCGGCCTGACCGGCCGCAAGATCATCATCGACACCTACGGCGGCATGGCCCGCCACGGCGGCGGCGCGTTCTCCGGCAAGGACCCGTCCAAGGTGGACCGCTCGGCCGCGTACGCCATGCGCTGGGTGGCCAAGAACGTCGTCGCGGCCGGCCTCGCGGCCCGCTGCGAGGTCCAGGTGGCCTACGCGATCGGCAAGGCCGAGCCCGTCGGCCTCTTCGTCGAGACCTTCGGCACCCACACCGTCGACATCGACCGGATCGAGCAGGCCATCACCGAGGTCTTCGACCTCCGCCCGGCCGCCATCATCCGCGACCTCGACCTGCTGCGCCCGATCTACGCCCGGACGGCGGCGTACGGGCACTTCGGCCGCGAGCTCCCCGACTTCACCTGGGAGCGCACCGACCGGGTGCAGAAGCTCAAGGACGCCGTCGGACGCTGACGGCCCCCGTGACCCGGTGGGGGTGTGACCCCCGCACACCCCCACCGCCGTACCACCGCGTGACCCGCTGACCGCCGCGTGACCCGCGGACTTCCGCGGAACGCGCGGAAGCCCGCAGAACGCGCGGTACCCCTCGCCGTCCCGGCGCGGGGCCGGCCGCGTCCCACCGTTGCTGAGGAGCCGACGTGCGTATCGCGGTAACCGGATCGATCGCCACGGACCACCTGATGACCTTCCCGGGCCGGTTCACCGACCAGCTCATCGCGGACCAGCTCTCCCATGTCTCGCTGTCCTTCCTGGTCGACGACCTGGAAGTGCGCCGCGGCGGGGTCGCGGCCAACATCGCCCTGGGCCTGGGCAGCCTGGGCCTCACCCCGCTGCTCGTGGGCGCCGTGGGCAGCGACTTCGCCGAGTACCGGGCCTGGCTGCACGAGCACGGGGTGGACACCGAGTCCGTCCGCGTCTCCCGCACCCGCCGCACCGCGCGCTTCCTGTGCATGACCGACGAGGACCTCAACCAGATCGCCGCGTTCTACACCGGCGCCATGGCCGAGGCCCGCGAGATCGACATCGCCGGGGTGGCGGAGCGGGCCGGCGGGCTCGACCTGGTGCTGATCTCCCCCAACGACCCCGAGGCCATGGCGCGGCACACCACCGAGTGCCGCGAGCTGGGCATCCCGTTCGCCGCCGACCCCTCCCAGCAGCTCGCCCGGCTCGGCGCGGAGGAGACCCGGCACCTGGTCGACGGGGCCCGCTGGCTGTTCACCAACGAGTACGAGGCGGCGCTGCTGCGGGAACGCACCGGCTGGCAGCGCGAGGACGTCCTGGCGCGGGTGGGAACGTGGGTCACCACCCTGGGGGCGAGTGGCGTCCGCATCGATCGGCACGGCCGGGACCCGATCGAGGTCCCGGCCGTGCCGACCGAGAAGGCCACCGAGCCGACCGGCGTCGGCGACGCGTTCCGGGCCGGCTTCCTGGCCGCCACCGGCTGGGGCCTGGGCCCGGCGGACGCCGCCCGGCTGGGCTGCGCCCTGGCCACCACGGTGCTCGCCGCGACCGGACCGCAGGAGTACACCGTCAAGCCGAGTGGGCTGCTCGCGGACATCGAGGCCGCCTACGGCGAGGCGGCGGCGCGCAGGATCTCACCCAAGCTGGAGACGTTGTGACCGCTCAGTCGTCCGCTCCGACCGCACGTTCCCGGGCCGAGGCCCTGCGCGAGGCGCTCGCCACCCGCGTGGTGGTGGCCGACGGGGCGATGGGGACGATGCTCCAGGCCCAGGACCCGTCGATGGAGGACTTCCAGCAGCTGGAGGGCTGCAACGAGGTCCTGAACGTGACCCGGCCGGACATCGTGCGCTCGGTGCACGAGGCGTACTTCGCGGTCGGGGTCGACTGCGTGGAGACCAACACGTTCGGCGCGAACCACGCGGCGCTGGCCGAGTACGACATCCCCGAGCGCATCGTCGAGCTGTCGGAGGCCGGTGCCCGGATCGCCCGCGAGGTCGCCGACGAGTTCACCGCCGGGGACGGCCGTACGCGCTGGGTGCTGGGCTCGATGGGTCCCGGAACCAAGCTGCCCACCCTCGGGCACGTCGGCTACGACGTCCTGCGCGACGCCTACCAGCGCAACGCCGAGGGGCTGATCGCCGGTGGCTCCGACGCGCTGCTGGTGGAGACCACCCAGGACCTCCTCCAGACCAAGGCCGCCGTGATCGGGGTGAAGCGGGCGCTGGCCGCGACCGGGACGGACCTCCCCCTGCTGGTGCAGGTGACGGTGGAGACGACCGGGACGATGCTGCTGGGCTCGGAGATCGGTGCCGCGCTGACCGCGCTGGAGCCGCTGGGCATCGACATGATCGGCCTGAACTGTGCGACGGGGCCGGCCGAGATGAGCGAGCACCTGCGCTACCTCGCCCGGCACGCCCGGGGCCGGGTCTCGGCGATGCCCAACGCGGGCCTGCCGGTGCTGGGCAAGGACGGCGCCCACTATCCCCTCACCCCCGCCGAGCTCGCCGATGCCCATGAGTCGTTCGTGCGGGAGTACGGGTTGTCGCTGGTGGGCGGGTGCTGTGGCACGACGCCGGAGCATCTGCGGCAGGTGGTGGAGCGGGTCCGGGATCTGACGCCGACGGAGCGCGAGCCGCGGCCGGAGCCGGGGGCGGCGTCGCTGTACCAGACGGTGCCGTTCCGCCAGGACACCTCGTATCTGGCGATCGGGGAGCGCACCAACGCCAACGGGTCGAAGAAGTTCCGCGAGGCCATGCTGGAGGGCCGTTGGGACGACTGTGTGGAGATGGCGCGCGACCAGATCCGCGAGGGCGCGCACATGCTGGACCTGTGCGTGGACTACGTGGGCCGCGACGGCGTCGCCGACATGGAGGAGATCGCCGGCCGCTTCGCCACGGCGTCCACGCTGCCCATCGTGCTCGACTCCACCGAACCGGAGGTCATCCGGGCCGGCCTGGAGAAGCTGGGTGGCCGCGCGGTCATCAACTCGGTGAACTACGAGGACGGCGACGGCCCCGACTCCCGGTTCGCGCGCATCGCCCGCCTCGCCTCCGAGCACGGCGCCGCGCTGATCGCGCTGACCATCGACGAGGAGGGCCAGGCCCGCACGGTCGAGAAGAAGGTCGAGATCGCCGAGCGGCTGATCGCCGATCTGACCGGCAACTGGGGCATCCATGAGTGCGACATCCTCATCGACTGCCTGACTTTCACCATCTGCACCGGTCAGGAGGAGTCCCGCAAGGACGGCATCGCCACCATCGAGGCCATTCGCGAGCTGAAGCGGCGCCATCCCGAGGTGCAGACGACGCTGGGCCTGTCCAACATCTCCTTCGGCCTCAACCCCGCCGCCCGCATGGTGCTGAACTCCGTCTTCCTGGACGAGTGCGTCAAGGCCGGCCTGGACTCCGCCATCGTGCACGCATCGAAGATCGTGCCGATCGCCCGGCTGGAGCCCGAGCAGGTCGAGGTCGCCCTCGATCTGATCCACGACCGCCGCCGCGAGGGCTACGACCCCCTGCAACGCCTCCTCCAGTTGTTCGAGGGCGTGGACGCGAAGTCCATGCGCGCGGGCAAGGCCGAGGAGTTGGCGTCGTTGCCGTTGGAGGAGCGGTTGAAGCGGCGGATCATCGACGGGGAGAAGAACGGTCTGGAAGCGGAACTGGACGCGGCGCTGGCGGAGCGGCCGGCGTTGGACATCGTCAACGAGACGCTGCTGGAGGGGATGAAGGTCGTCGGTGAGCTGTTCGGCTCCGGTCAGATGCAGCTGCCGTTCGTGCTCCAGTCGGCCGAGGTGATGAAGGGTGCGGTGGCCTATCTGGAGCCGCACATGGAGAAGTCGGATGCCGAGGGCAAGGGCACGATCGTGCTGGCGACGGTGCGCGGGGACGTGCACGACATCGGCAAGAACCTGGTCGACATCATCTTGTCCAACAACGGCTACACCGTGGTCAACCTCGGCATCAAGCAGCCGGTGTCGGCGATCGTGGAGGCCGCGCAGGAGCACAACGCGGACGTGATCGGCATGTCCGGGCTGCTGGTGAAGTCCACCGTGATCATGAAGGAGAACCTCGAGGAGCTCAACCAGCGCAAACTCGCCGCCCGCTACCCCGTCATCCTCGGCGGCGCCGCGCTCACCCGCGCCTATGTCGAGCAGGACCTGCACGAGATCTACGAGGGCGAGGTCCGCTACGCCCGCGACGCCTTCGAGGGGCTGCGGCTGATGGACGCCCTCATCGCGGTCAAACGCGGGGTGCCCGGGGCGAGCCTGCCCGAGCTCAAACAGCGCCGCGTCAAACCCGTAGCGCAGGCGGTCGTGGTGGAGGAGGGGGAGCCGGAGCAGGGGCCGGTGCGCTCGGACGTGGCCATCGACAACCCGGTGCCCACCCCGCCGTTCTGGGGCACGCGGGTGGTTAAGGGCATCCAGCTGGCCGACTACGCGGCCTGGCTGGACGAGAGTGCGCTGTTCAAGGGCCAGTGGGGGCTGAAGCAGGCCCGCGGCGGGCCCTCCTACGAGGAACTGGTCGAGAGCGAGGGCCGGCCGCGCCTGCGCGGCTGGCTGGACAAGCTCCACACCGAGAACCTGCTGGAAGCCGCCGTCGTCCACGGCTACTTCCCCTGCCACTCCAAGGGCGACGACCTCATCCTCCTGGGCGAGGACGGCTCGGAGCTGACCCGCTTCACCTTCCCCCGCCAGCGCCGCGGCCGCCGCCTGTGCCTGGCCGACTTCTTCCGCCCCGAGGACAGCGGCGAAACCGATGTGGTGGGCCTGCAGGTCGTCACCGTCGGCTCCCGCATCGGCCAGGCCACCGCCGACCTCTTCGAAGCCAACGCCTACCGCGACTACCTCGAACTCCACGGCCTGTCCGTCCAACTCGCCGAAGCCCTCGCCGAGTACTGGCACGCCCGCGTCCGCGCCGAACTCGGCATCGCGGACAACGACCCGACGGAGCTCGACGCGATGTTCCGCACCGAGTACCAGGGGTGCCGCTACTCCTTCGGCTACCCCGCCTGCCCGAACCTCGAGGACCGCTCCAAGATCGCCCACCTGCTCCGGCCCGAGCGCATCGGGGTGCTGCTCTCCGAGGAGTTCCAGCTCCACCCGGAGCAGTCCACGGACGCGATCGTCACCCACCACCCCGAGGCCAACTACTTCAACGCCGGAGGCCAGCGGTGAGCACGTTACGACAGATCCTGGCGGCCGGTGAGCGGTCGTTCTCCTTCGAGTTCTTCCCGCCCAAGACCGACGCGGGGCAGCGCACGCTGTGGTCCTCCATCCGCCGCATCGAGGCGCTGGCCCCCACCTTCGTCTCGGTCACCTACGGCGCCGGCGGCTCCTCCCGCGACCGCACGATCGCGATGACCGAGGCGATCGCCACGGAGACCACGCTGCGGCCCGTCGCCCACCTGACGGCCGTCGACCACTCCGTGGCGGAGCTGCGCCGCATCATCGGCCAGTACGCGGACGCCGGCATCCGCGACGTACTGGTGCTCCGCGGCGACCCGCCGGGGGACCCCCGCGGCCCCTATGTGCCGCACCCCGACGGGTTCACCTACGCGTACGAGCTCGTGGAACTCGTCCGTGAACTGGGTGACTTCAGCGTCGGGGTGGCGGCCTTCCCGGAGGGACACCCGCGCTCCACGGACCCGGAGAGCGACATCCGCCACTTCGTGGCCAAGTGCCGGGCCGGCGCGGACTACGCGGTCACCCAGATGTTCTTCCACGTCGAGGACTATCTGCGGCTGCGGGACCGGGTGGCGGCGGCCGGCTGCGACACGCCGATCATCCCGGAGATCATGCCGGCCACGGACGCCCGGCAGATCCGCCGGTTCGCGGAGCTCAGCGACGCGGCGTTCCCCGAGGACCTGGCCCACCGCCTGGAGGCGGCCCGGGACGACCCGGCCCAGGCGTACCGGATCGGGGTCGACTACGCGACGGCCATGGCCGAGCGGCTCCTGGCGGAGGGGGCACCGGGCCTCCACTACATCACCCTGAACCGCTCGACGGCGACCACGGAGATCCACCAGTCCCTGACGGGACTGGCCCTCAACGCGACGTGATCCCTCCGGCCGATCTCGCCGGCTGATGTCGCCGGCGAACCGTCACACCGCGTCGTACGGGCGCCGCGCGCGGGCCTCGCCCAGCGCGGTCGACCACCACACCAGCCGGTCGAGCATCGTCTTCGCCGCCGCCGTGGCCCCGCTGCCCTCCTTCAGCCGCCCGTCCTCGCCGAACTGCTCCCACACCCCGTGGAAGCTGACCACGTCGCGGATCGGCGCGGCGTGCAGTTCGTTGAGAACGGGTCGCAGCGCCTCGACCGCGCGCAGGCCGCCGGCGAGGCCGCCGTAGGAGACGAAGCCGACCGGCTTGGCCTGCCACTCGGCGTAGTGCCAGTCGATCAGGTGCTTCAGCGACGCCGGGTAGGCGTGGTTGTACTCGGGGGTGACCATCACGAACGCGTCGGCGGCGGCGAGCCGCGCGCCCACCGCGGCGAGCCCCTCGGGCCGTTGCTCGCCGAGCGCGTACGGCAGCTCGACCTCGGCGAGGTCGATGACGTCCACCTCGAAGTGGCCGTGCGTGCGGGCCTCCTCGGCGAACCAGTCGGTGACGGTCGGCGCGAATCGGCCCTCACGGACGCTTCCAGTGATCACGGCGAGGCGCTGGGTGGCTGCTGCGGTGGTCATGGTGGTGTCCTCTCACGACATCAGCGGAGGGTCTGCGCGGCGGTCCCGCCGCCGGTGCCCGGTGGATGACTCGAGCATGCAACCTCAACCAAACTTCAGGTCAAGCATCGATCGGCCGACACGACGTCAGTCGACGCGAAGTCAGTCCACGCGCAGTTGTGCCCGTACCTCCTCCGTCGACGGTGTGCCGGGCGCGTCGTTCCCGCCCGTCGTGCTCCCCTCCGGGCCGGCCCCGCTCGGGCCCGCCCCGTCCGTATCGGTCCGCACCGTCCGCAGCAGGGCCACGACCAGGACGGCCAGCGCGAGGGCGATGCCCACGCTCACCGCGGCGGTGAACCGCAGCCCCGCCGCGAACGCCTGGGACGCGGCGTCCATCAGCGCCACCCCCGTACCGTCCCCGAGCCGGTCCGCCGCGGCGGCCGCCGCGCCGATCGTGTCCCGGGCCGCGTCCGGCCCCGTCCGGCACCCCGGCGGGCAGGCGGTCGTCGATCTCCGAGCGGTAGACGGCCGTACCGACGCTGCCGAGGACGGCGATGCCGAGGGCCACGCCCATCTCGCTGCCGGTCTCGTTGATCGCGGACGCGGCGCCGGCCTTCCGCGGCGGCGCGGAGCCGACGATCAGATCGGTGCTCAGGGCCATGGTCGGCCCGAAGCCCAGGGAGAGGACGACGAGCCCGGAGACGATGGTGGGCAGCCCGGAGTCCGCGTCGACCCGGGCGAGCAGGGCGAAGCCGGCGGCGGCCAGCAGCAGCCCGGCGCCCATCAGATACGCGGCCCGCACCCAGCGCAGCAGCAGCGGGGCGAGCATGGTGCCCACGATGCCGGCCGCCGTGCCCGGCAGCGTCCACAGCCCTGCCTGGAGCGGGGAGAGCCCGGCCACCATCTGCAAGTACTGGCCGATGAAGAACTGCGCGCCGCCGACGGCGAAGACGGAGAGGGTCACGGCGCCGAGCGACGCGCTGAACGCCCGGTCGGCGAAGAGCCGCAGATCGAGCAGGGGGGCGCGGAGGGTGCGCTGGCGGCGTACGAAGAGCACCCCGAGCGCGAGCCCGCCGGCCATGGCGGCCACGGACGCGCCGTCCGCCCCGTGCTCGGCGAGGGCCTTGAGCCCGTAGACCACGGCCAGCACGGTGACCAGCAGCATGCCGACGCTGAGGAGGTCGAGCCGGCCGGGGTCCGGGTCGCGGGACTCGGGCAGCAGCACCGGCCCGAGGACCAGCAGCAGCGCGGCCACCGGCACGCCGAGCAGGAAGACCGAGCCCCACCAGAAGTGCTCCAGCAGGGCGCCGCCGACCAGCGGGCCGAGCGCCGTGCCGGCGGAGAACGCGGTGATCCACACGCTGATGGCGACCGTGCGCTGGCGCGGCCGGTGGAACATGTGGCGGATGAGCGACATCGTGGACGGCATCAGGGTGGCCCCGGCGACGCCGAGCAGCGCCCGCGCCACGATGAGGGTCTCCGCCGTGCCGGCGAGCGCGGCGAACACCGAGGCGAGGCCGAAGGCGGCGGCGCCGGCCAGCAGCAGCCGGCGGCGGCCCCAGCGGTCGCCGAGGGTGCCCATGGTCATCAGCAGGCCGGCGATGAGGAAGCCGTAGATGTCGACGATCCAGAGCAGTTGGGTGCCGCTCGGGGTCAGATCGGCGCTCAGCCGGGGCACCGCGAGGTGCAGCACGGTCATGTCGAGGCCGATGAGCATGGTGGGCAGGGCCAGCACCGCGAGACCGAACCACTCCCGCCGCCCGGCGCGTGGTGGTGCGGGGGACGTCAGATCTGGATTCATGCGTCGACGGTGGACTCGGGTAAAGACCGGGTCAAGGAGACGGCGGGCTCTCCGTCAGCTCGGGCCGCGAGGTGACGCGACGCGGTGCGGTGCGGTGCGGGCCGGCCGTGCCGCCGCGCGGGAAGGCGGACCGGGGTGCCGCGCGGAAGGCGGACCGGGGTGCCCGGTCGGGGGTTTCCCGGGCACTCCGGTCCGCGGCTCAGGGGCCCCGCGACGGGGGGTTCAGCTGTCGTGCACGAGCTTCTCCAGCACCGGGACCATGTCCGCCGGGGACGGCAGCGCGGCGATCTCCCGGGCCAGTTCGCGGGCGCGACCGGCGTACGAGGGGTTGTCGAGCAGCTCCCGGCAGGCCGCGGCGATGCGCTCGCCGTCCAGCTCGTGCGGCAGCAGGGTGATCGCGGCGCCGTACTCGGCGAGGCGCTTCGTCTCCTCCACGGAGGGCGACTGGAGCGTGACCAGCTGGGGCACGCCGGAGCTCATCGCCGTCATGTCGGTCACCCCGCCGCCGTGGTGCACCACGACATCGCAGGTGGGGATCACCACGTCCAGCGGCAGCCAGCCCGCCCGTACGCCCTCGGGCAGCGGGCGGAGCTCCTCCGCCACGTCCTCCGGCGCCGCGATCACGAGCTCCGCGTCCAGCGGGCGCAGCGTCGCGACCAGCTTCCGCAGGAAGTCCGCGGAGCCGTCGCCGGCGGAGACCCGGCTGCCGGCGGTGAGGAGGATGCGCCGCCGGCCTCCCCGGGTGAACATCCACGGCTCCAGCCGGCGGTGCGGGTTCGCGGGTATCCAGCGCATGACGTGCCCCGAGGCCGTGTTGGGCGGGCGGAGGCTGGGCGGGCAGACGTCGATCCACAGGTCCGGCTCGGGGAACCGGTCGAGCCCGAGGTCGTCGAGGAGCGGCCGCAGTTCGTCGTGCGCGCCCACGTCGTACCAGTACGAGTCGTTGGCGTCCCACTCCTGGCGGACGGCCGGGATGCCGAGGTGGTGGGCGAGCAGGGGCGCCGCGTAGAAGAAGCCGCCGCCGATCACGAGGTCGGGCCGCCACCGGTCGGAGAGCTCCAGCAGCCGCTGCACGCTCTCGGCGGCCACCTCGCCATAGTAGGAGCCGACGGTGCGCGCCATGGCCTCCGGCTCGGGGGGCAGCGAGCGGAGGTTCCCGTGCCGGTCCCGGGAGGTGAAGAAGTCGTCGCGCGTCCGGGGGGAGATGGACAGCGGTGGCAGGGCGACGCTCGCGACGATGTCGAGGAGGCCGTCGGTCGCCCCCACGAAGACCTCGTGCCCGGCGAGCCGGGTGGCCCGGGCGAGCGAGGTGTGGGCGAAGATCGGTGCGGCGCTGTTGCCGGAGATGAAAAGAACCTTCATGACTCCCTCTCTCGGTGGTGGTGAGGTCGGAGTGCGGTGGTTCCGGGGCCGGTCGCGCGGGGGAGGGGGTCGGTGCCCGCCGTAGGGGGA
>NZ_JBPQTV010000057.1:0-25776 GCF_051386515.1 Streptomyces sp. URMC 123
GGGCGTACGCGCTCTCCTTCCAGGTCTATCTCGCCCTCCCCCTGGAGGTCCGCCGCGTCGCCGGGGACGGGCAGGGAGCCGCCGTGGGGGTGGGGCTGCTCTTCGCGGTCTCGGGGCTGGCCACCGTCCTGGGCCAGACGCGGCTGACCGCCTGGTGCCAGGAGCGGCTGGGCGGCGGCCGCTCCCTGGTGGCGGGGCTCGCCGTCCTGGGGGCCGCCTTTCTGCCCCTGCTGGCCGCCACCGCCGTGCCGGCGCCGGCGTCCGGTGGGGGCCGCTGGGCGCTGGCCACGGTCCCCGCCCTGCTGTCCGCCCTGCTGCTGGCCCTCGGCACCATGCTGGCCTACCCGTTCGAGATGGACACCATCGTCACCCTGTCCGGGAATCGCTACGTGGCCACGCACTACGGCCTGTACAACACCATTTGCGGCCTCGGCATCACCGTGGGGAACCTGCTCACCGGCGTCGCCCTGGACGCCGCCCGCTCGGCCGGCGCCCCGGCCCTGCCCTGGGTGGCCCTGACGGCGCTGGGCGCCGGCTGCGCGTGGGCCGTCCTGCGCCTGCACCGCACGAACCGGCTGACCGCCGCCCCCGCGCCCGCCGGCCGGCCCGCCCCGGCGACGTAGCACCGGCCGGCGCCCCAACCCGCCGCGCACCGGCGGGGAAGCGACCACGCGCGGAGCCTCCGGCGTTACGATCCGTTGCGGCAAAGGAGGTTCCGTGCGTGTAGCGCTGTTCGTCACCTGTGTGAACGACACGCTGTTCCCGGCCACCGGCCGGGCCACGGTCGCGCTGCTGGAGCGGCTCGGGGTCGAGATCGACTTCCCGATGTCCCAGACCTGCTGCGGCCAGATGCACCACAACACCGGCTACCGGCACCAGGCCGAGCCCCTGGTGCGCCGCTTCGCCGAGACCTTCCGGCCGTACGACGCGGTGGTCGTGCCGTCCGGGTCGTGCGCGGCGATGGTGCGCGACGTCCACCCGCGGATCGCCCGCCGTGCCGCGCAGGAGGGCCGGGGCGCGCTGGTCGGGCCGGTCGCGGCGATCACGCCGCTGGTGTACGAACTGTCGGAGTTCCTCATCGATGTGCTGGGCGTCGAGGACGTGGGCGCCTACTTCCCGCACACCGTGACCTATCACCCGAGCTGTCACTCCCTGCGCACCCTGGGCGTCGGGGACCGGCCGTTGCGGCTGCTGCGCGCGGTGGGCGGCCTGCGGTTGCGGGAGCTGCCGGCCGCCGAGGAGTGCTGCGGCTTCGGCGGCACCTTCGCGCTGAAGAACCCCGCGGTCTCGGCCGCCATGTGCGCCGACAAGGTGCGCCATGCCGCGTCGACCGGCGCGGAGGTGCTGTGCGCCGCGGACAACTCCTGTCTGATGCACATCGGGGGCGCCCTGTCACGACAGCGGAGCGGAGTACGGGTGATGCATCTGGCGGAGATCCTGGCCGGCACCGACGGGCCGGTGCCGGCGCGAACGGAAGGAGGGGCCGGGTGAACTCTCCCGTGCCGCTGGGCATGCCCGCCTTCCCGGTGGCCGCCGAATCCTCCACGCGGGACGCGCGGCTGCGGGGGAACCTGCGCCACGCGACGCGCACGATCCGCGCCAAGCGCGCCCAGGCGGTGGCCGAACTGCGGGACTGGGACCGGCTGCGGGCCGCCGGCGCGGCCATCAAGGACCACACCCTGCGCCATCTCGACCACTATCTGCTCCGGCTGGAGCGGGAGGTGACCGCCGCCGGCGGCACCGTCCACTGGGCCGCGGACGCCGAGGAGGCCAACCGGATCGTCACCGATCTGGTCCTCGCCACCGGGGAGCGCGAGGTGGTCAAGGTGAAGTCCATGGCCACCCAGGAGATCGGGCTCAACGAGGCCCTGGCGAGGGCCGGCGTCCGCGCCTACGAGACGGACCTCGCCGAGCTGATCGTGCAGCTCGGCGGGGACCGGCCGTCCCACATCCTGGTGCCCGCGATCCACCGCAACCGCTCGGAGATCCGGGAGATCTTCCGGCGTCGGATGGCCCACTGGGGCCGGCCCGCTCCCGAAGGGCTGACCGATCGGCCCGCCGACCTCGCCGAGGCGGCCCGGCTCCATCTGCGGGAGAAGTTCCTTCGCGCCAAGGTGGCCGTCTCGGGCGCGAACTTCATGGTGGCGGAGACCGGCACCCTGGTGGTCGTCGAGTCGGAGGGCAACGGCCGCATGTGCCTGACCCTGCCGGAGACGCTGATCTCGGTCGTCGGCATCGAGAAGACCGTCCCCACCTGGCGCGATCTGGAGGTCTTCCTCCAATTGCTGCCGCGCTCCTCCACCGCGGAACGGATGAACCCCTACACGTCCATGTGGACCGGCACCGCCGGCGGCGACGGGCCGCGCGCCTTCCATCTGGTGCTGCTCGACAACGGCCGCACCGACACGCTCGCCGATCCGATCGGCCGGCAGGCGCTGCGCTGCATCCGCTGCTCGGCGTGCCTGAACGTCTGTCCGGTCTACGAGCGGGCGGGCGGGCACGCGTACGGTTCGGCCTATCCCGGTCCCATCGGCGCCATCCTCACCCCGCAGCTGCGGGGCACGGCGAGCGCGCTGGACGCCTCCCTGCCGTACGCGTCCACGCTCTGCGGGGCCTGCTACGAGGTCTGCCCGGTGGCCATCGACATTCCCGAGGTGCTGGTGCGGCTGCGCGAGCGGGTGGTCGAGGGCGGCCCGGCGACCGTACGGGGCGAGCGGGTGGTGCTGCGCCCGGCGAAGGGGCACGCGGCCGAGCGGGCGGCGCTGCGGGCGGCCCGCTGGGCTTTGGAGCGGCCGAACGCGCTGCTGGCCGGCCAGCGGCTGGCGGGGCGCGTGCGCGGGGTGCGCCCGAGGCGGCTGCCCGGGCCCGGACGGGCCTGGACCGACACCCGCGACCTGCCGGAGCTGCCGGCCGAGTCGTTCCGGGACTGGTGGCAGCGCACCCGCGGCGCCGGCCGGGCCGAGGGAGCCCGGGAAACCCAGGGATTCCAGGGAGACACGCCGTGACCGGCACGGGCGGCCAGGGCGGCAGGGAGGTGGTGCTGGGCCGGATTCGACGGGCTCTCGCCGGCTCCCCCCGCGCCCGGCACCCGGCCGACGAGACGGTGGAGCGTGACTATCTGCGCGTCCACGGTGAGCGCGGCCCGGCGCGCTCCGCGGCCCTCCTCGCCGAGAACCTGGCGGACTACCGTGCCGTGGTGCACCGCTGCACCCTCCCCGAGCTGCCCAGCCATATCGCCCGGCTGCTGGCCGACCGGGGGTCCGGAAGCGTCGCGGTCCCGCCGGGGCTGGCCGAGGAGTGGCTCTCGGAGGTCAAGGGGGTGGCGCGGGTACCGGACCGGGCCGAGACCACGGCGCAGGACCTGGACCGCGTCGACAGCGTGATCACCGGGTGCGCCGTGGCGATCGCGGAGACGGGCACCGTGGTGCTGGACGGCTCCGCCGACCAGGGCCGCCGCCGGCTCACCCTCGTCCCCGACCACCACATCTGTGTGGTGCGGGTGCCCGGGCAGGTCGTGGACTCGGTGCCGCAGGCCCTCGAACGCCTGAACCCGCGCCGCCCGCTGACCTGGATCTCCGGGCCCTCCGCCACCAGCGACATCGAGTTGGACCGGGTGGAGGGGGTGCATGGACCGAGGTCCCTGGACGTGGTGCTGGTGACCGACTGACCGCGGGCCCTCATCGCGTCACCGGGGTATGGACACCGTCGCGTTCGGATGCGGCCGGGGCGTGGACGCCGCCGCACCGTCCTCGGCCGCGGTGCCCGCTTCGACGCCGCCCGCGCCGTCACCGGCCTCCGCGTCGGCCCGCCGCAGCAGCTCCGCATAGCGCCCGTCCAAGGCCAGCAGCCGCGCATGGGTGCCGCGCTCCACGATGCGCCCGCCCTCGAGCACCACGATCTCGTCAGCGTCCCGCACCGTGGAGAGGCGATGGGCGATCGTGATCGTCGTACGGCCCGCCGACAGGGCGTCCATGGCCTGCTGCACGGCCTGTTCGGTGCGCGTGTCCAGGGCGCTGGTCGCCTCGTCCAGGATGAGCACCGGTGGATCGCGCAGCACCGTACGGGCGATGGCCAGGCGTTGTTTCTCTCCTCCGGAGAAGCGGTAGCCGCGCTCGCCGACCACCGTGTCGTAGCCCTCCGGCAGCCCGGCGATGTGGTCGTGGATCTGCGCGGCCCTGGCGGCGGCCACGAGTTCCTCGTCCGTGGCGTCGGGCTTCGCGAAGCGGAGGTTGTCGGCGACCGAGGCGTGGAACAGATAGGTCTCCTGGGAGACGACTCCCACCGCGCGGGCGAGCGTGGCGAAGTCGAGGTCCCGGACGTCCACCCCGTCGAGGGTGACCCGGCCGCCGGTGACGTCGTAGAGCCTGGGCACCAGATAGCCGAGGGTGCTCTTGCCGGAGCCGGTCGGGCCGACGACGGCCAGGCTGCCGCCCGCCGGCACGGTGAGGTCGATGCCGCTGAGGACCGTCTCGGCGCCCTCCGCCCGGTCGTAGCTGAACTGGACGTTTTCGAAGCGAACTTCGCCCCGGACCGCCGGGAGGCGGACCGGCTTCTCCGGTTCGGTGATGTCCACCGGGAGGTCGAGGTACTCGAAGATCCGGTGGAAGAGCGCGAGCGACGTCTGCATCTGAACGCCGGTGGACAGCAGACTGACGGTGGGCCGGAAGAGCCCCTGCTGGAGGGAGACGAAGGCGACCAGGGTGCCCAGCGAGACGGTCGGCCCGCCGAACCGGAACGCCATGCCGGCGGCCCAGTAGAGCACGGCGGGCAGGGCGGCCATCACGATGCCGATGACCGCCATCCGCCAGCGCCCCGCCATGCTGGACCGCACTTCCAGATCCACGAGCTTCTCGGATTCCCGGGTGAAGTCCGAGGTGAGCGAGTCGGCCCGGCCCATGGTGCGGCCGAGGAGGATGCCGCTCACCGAGAGCGACTCGGTGACCATGGCGGCCATGGCGGCCATCTGTGCCTGGCGCTGGCTGGTGATCCGCTTGCGCTTGTTGCCGACCCTGCGGCTCACGGCGACGAACACCGGCAGCAGCACCAGCGAGACGACGGTCAGCCGCCAGTCGAGCACGAGCATCGCCAGCACGGTCGCCACCACGGCGGTGAGGTTGGAGACCAGCGAGGTGGCGGTGGAGGTGACCGTGGCCTGCATGCCGCCGATGTCATTGGCGATCCGGGACTGCACCTCGCCGGTACGCGTTCGGGTGAAGAACGCCAGGGGCATCCGCTGGAGCCGACCGTAGACGGCGGTGCGCAGGTCGTGCATGACGCGCTGCCCGACGGTGGTCGAGATCAGCGTCTGGAGCACATTGAAGATGCCGCTGACGACGGCCGCGGCGATCATGCCGAGCGTCAGCAGGCTCAGCAGGCCCGTGCGCCCCTGGGGAATCGCCGTGTCCAGCACTTCCCGGAGCAGGAACGGCGAGGCGACCGTGACCAGCGACGATGCCGCGACCAGCAGGCCGACCAGGGCGAGGCGCCCGCGATAGGGGCGGAAGAGCCGAAGGATGCGGCGCAGCTGGGCGGGCTGCTCCTTGTCCCTCGGTGGCGGTGTCCACTCGAAACCGTCGTCGCGCATGGACCTCCTCGGGCATCAGGGACTCGATGGCGCTGGGACCACGCCACACGAAGAGCATAGCTCACAGTTACCTACACTCACAATGACCGTGGTCCTGATAGCCTCTGGCCATGCCTTCCTCGGACCCCTCCGGCCAGCTCGCCGAGCAATTGCTGCGGCTCACCCGGCGGATGCACCGCGCCCAGAAGCGGCATCTGGAACCGCTCGGGCTGACCCCGGCGCAGTCCCGACTGCTGCGCACGGTCACGTACTTCCCCGAGCCGCCCCGCATGGCGGACCTCGCCCAGCGCCTGGAGGTGGTGCCCCGCGCGGTGACCACGCTGGTCGACGCGCTGGAGGCGCGCGGGTCCGTGCGGCGGGTCCCCGACCCCGCCAACCGCCGGGTCATCCGGATCGAGCTGACCGACGAGGGCAGGGCGACGCTGAACGCCCTGCGGCGGGCGCGCCGGGAGGCGGCCGAGGACATCCTCGCCCCGCTCTCGGCCGACCAGCGGGAGGTGCTGCGGGGGCTGCTCGCCGATCTCGTCGACGGGCCGGGGCGCGGGGACCTCCACCACCCCGGCCACCACGGCTGAAGGGACGAGTCCACTCCCGCCTCTTGCGCTCCCCGCGCGCCAACCCCCAAGGTCCTCTGCGAGGTTCCCGCACGCGCCGCTCGCCATCACCGTCCCCTGGAGGACCGATGCAGGAGTCAGCACCGCAGAACCAGCAGGAGCAGCAGGGCCGGCAGGACCAGGAGGGCCGACAGGACCAGAAGGCCCAAGAGGCCCGGCCGAGCCGGCAGGAACAGCCGGCGCGTCCGGCCGGGCCCGGGGTCAGCCGCCGCAGCGTGCTGCGGGGCGCGGGCGTCGCCGGTGCCGGACTCGGCATGGGGGTCGGGCTGGGCGGCGTCGGCGGCGCCACGGCCGCCGCGGCGCCCCTCCCCGCGGACGATGCCCCCAACTGGCCGGAGCGCCAGGGCAAGACCATGATCGGCGTGCCGTTCGAGCGGCGGGAGACCGTCAGGTTCGGCATGATCGGCCTCGGCAACCGCGGCCTCGCGATGATCGAGCTGCTGCTCGCCATCCCGGGCGTCCAGGTGACCGCGCTGTGCGACCCGGTCCGGGAGAAGGCCGAACAGGCCGCACGGAAGGTCACCGCCGCCGGCCGGCCGGCGCCCGCCCTCTACACCACGGGCGAGCAGGACTACGAGAAGATGTGCGAGCGCGCCGACGTGGACTTCGTCTATGTCGCCACGCCGTGGGAGTGGCACTACCCCATGGCGCGGGCCGCGATGCTGGCCGGCAAGCACGTCGGGGTCGAGTGCCCCCTCGCGATGGAACTCGGCCATCTCTGGGCCCTGGTGGACCTCTCCGAGCGCACCCGCCGGCACTGCCTCCAACTGGAGAACTGCTGTTACGGCAGGAACGAGATGCGCGTGCTGCGCATGGCCCACGCCGGGCTGTTCGGAGATCTGCTGCACGCGGCCGGCGCGTACATCCACGACCTACGTGGGCTGATGTTCGACCCGCAGTACTACGAGGGCCCGTGGCGGCGCCTGTGGCACACCCGGCTGAGAGGCGACCTCTACCCCAACCACGGCTTCGGGCCCACCGCCAACTACCTCGACGTCAACCGCGGCGACCGCGCCGTACGGATCACCACCTTCGGCTCCCCCGCCCTCGGCCTGGCCGCCTACCGCAAGGCCCATATGCCGCCCGGCCACCCGTCCTGGAAGGAGTCGTACATCGAGAGCGACATGTCGATCAGCCTCGTGCAGACGGCCAAGGGGCGGGTGATCCGGCTGGAGCACGCCGTGTCCAACCCGCACCCGTACAGCAGGCTGAACATCCTCGGCGGCACCAAGGGCGTCTTCGAGGACTATCCGCCGCGCGTCTATCTGGAGCCGGACATGTCCGACGACGAGTGGGGCGACTTCGCCCGCTACGCCGAGTGGGACCACTGGCTCTGGAAGGAGCACGCCAACCCGCCCGGCGGCCACGGCGGAATGGACTACATCATGCTCTACCGGCTGGTGCAGTGCCTGCGGCTCGGCCTGGTGCCGGACTTCGACGTGTACGACGCGGCGACCTGGAGCGCGCCCGTACCCCTGAGCCATGCCTCGATCAGGGCGAAGGGCGCGCCCCAGGCCATCCCGGACTTCACCCGGGGGCTGTGGCAGAAGCCGCGCCCGGGGGTGGACTCGCCGAAGCCGCCGCTCGGCTGAGGGCCGCGCGGGGCGGGCCGGCCAGGGCCCTCAGCAGCGCCGCAGATCGGTGACCAACGCCCCCTGGGCCGTGCCGAGCTCGCGGTCGTAGCAGCCCCGCGAGCCGTACTGGCGATAGCGCTGGGCCGAGGTGCCGACCGCGTGGCGCTCCTCGCGCGGGACCTTGGTGGTGTAGGTGGCGTCGCCCGCGTAGCGGTCCTCAAACTGTGTCCAGGAGACCGGCGCGGACGCCCGCATCACGGCCGTGTCGGCGCTGTCGCCGAGCCGCAGTACGGTGCGCAGCCGGTCGCCGGCGCCCAGGGTGGTCCGGCCGTCCATGGTGTACGTGCGGTGCGTCCGGGTCACCGTGGCGGGGCCGGGGCCGTCCACGGTGACCGTCTCCCGGTCGGTCCACCGCGCGTCCAGGGCGTCCAGGCTCTCGTCCTCGGTCCAGCGGTGGACCGAGGACGAGGCGACGGCGCGTTCCACGGAGGTCTCGACGCGGCCGTGCGAGGTGTTCACATGGCCGGCCGTCTCCAGGCGGTGGCCGCCCGTACTGTCGAGTCGGTGCTCGGCCCCGGGGACGTGCTGCGCGGAGTTCTCCGGGCGGCTCTCCTGGTGGCGCGTGAGCGCGCCCGTGACCTGCTCGCGCCCGGCGTCCTGCCAGACGAGGACGTTGACCGGGGTGCTCCACCCGCTCTGCCCCCGGGGCACGCCCCGTACGGAGACCTCGACGCGGTGTGGCCTGCCGTCGTTCAGCAGTCCCGCGAAGGGGGTGAGGTCGTACTCGATCGGCTTGATGTCGAAGGCCCGCGGCCCCGGTATCACGTACCAGAGGAAGGGGTTCGACCAGCCGCCGGTCCAGACCGTCGGGAAGGGCGCGGCGATGCCCGCGAGCCGGCCGTCCACCCGGATCTGCACCTCGCGGTACGGGCCGTCGGGCGCCGTGCAGGAGTACGGCGCGCCGTCGGGGACGGCCAGGTACCAGTACTCCTCGCAGCCGCCGCCCGACCCGGTGGCGTACACCTCGGCGACGATCCGTTCGCTGTTGCGCGGGGTGGTGAGGTCCCCGGTGTGGACGCCGCCCTCGTCCCGGGCGCCGTCCAGGGTGAGCACCCGGTCCGGGGTGACGGCGGGCGGATGGCCCTTGTCCGAGGCGTAGAACGTCAGGGTCACCGTCACCTCGATGACACCGGTGTGGGTCTCGTCCACGACGTTGCCGATGAGCATCTCGACCGGCCGGGGCGAGCGCAGGACGGGGGCGTACCGGGTGACGTCCTTCTCGACGGACCAGGTGATGCCCTCGGGCGACGGCTGGGGGGTGGAGGTCCGCAGCATCTCGACCCCGCCGATGCTGACGTGTCCGAGCCGGTCGTACTGGCGGCCGGCGACCGCGCCGTCGAGCCGCATCACCACCGTGTTCCAGCGGCTGCCACAGCCCTCGGGCGGGGTGTACGTGCCCCGGTACGGCGTGAAGTCGCGGAAGGCCGCGTGGGCCACCCGCACGGAGCACGAGGGCGTGGGAGGCGCCTTGACGGGTGGGGCGGCGGTGAGCGGATCGTGCCAGTCGCGGCCGAACTCGGCGGGCGGCTCGTCGGAGGAAGGCACGGCCGGTGCGGCGGGGGACGAGGGCGTCGCCGGGGCGGTTGCTGCCGGAGGCGTCGCCGGGGCGTTAGATGCCGAAGCCGGGGCGGGAGTTCTCGCGCCGGGGCCGGCCGCCGCCGGCGCGGCGGCACCGAGCGCCGAGCCCGCCACCACCACTCCGGCGACGAACATGGACATGATCTGTCGTCTCATGCTGCCGGAGTGAAGCGCGAGCCGGAGGCGCGCGCCAGAGCGCCTCGCGCCCCGACAGGGGGAACCGGTCACGAGCGGAAATTCGGTTGAACGCGGCGGCCCCGTACCGGGAACCTTGCTCGTCGTTCCCCCGTCATCTGTCATCTCCGTCATCGACGTCTGGGCTCCCATGCAGATTCGCGACCTCCCGTATGCCGATCCCGGCGTCCCCGACGCGGCATCCGGCCCCCGCTTTCTGCTCTGGCTCTGCCGACAGCAACTGGGCGGCCAGGTCAAGGCGGTGGCCTGGGGCACGCTGCACATGGCCGGGGTCGCGCTGCTGCCCGCCACCGTCGGCGTGGCGGTCCAGGCGGTGGTCGACGGCTCCGGCGCGCGCCTGGCCCTGGCCGGCGGCCTGATCGCGCTCATGTGTGCCGTGATCGCGCTGGGCGACACCATGCTCCACCGGGTGTCCGTCACCAACTGGATCACCGCGTCGGCCCGGGTGCAGCAGCTTCTGGTCCGCAAGACCACCGAGATGGGTGCCACCCTCACCCGCCGGGTGGCGGCGGGCGAGATCACCGCCGTCTCCACGGGTGACGTCGAGAAGATCGGGTGGTTCGTGGAGGCGCTCTCCCGCTTCACCGCCGCCGCGCTCGCCTCCGTCGCCGTCTGCGCGGCCCTGGTGGTCTACCAGCCGACCCTGGGGCTCGTGGTGGCCCTCGGGGTGCCGCTCCTGGCGCTGGCCGTCCTGCCGCTGCTGCCGCCCGCGACCCAACGGGCCGACGTGCAGCGCGAGAAGGCGGGGCGCGCCACCGAGCTCGCCTCGGACACCGTGGCCGGGCTGCGCGTGCTCCGGGGCATCGGCGGCGAGGAGCTGTTCCTCGCCCGCTATCGCCGCGCCTCCCAGGAGGTGCGGGTGGCCGCCGTGCGCAGCGCCCGGATGTGGGCCCTGATCAGCGCGGTGCAGGTGGTGCTGCCCGGGCTGCTGCTGATCGCGGTGGTCTGGTACGGCGCCCGGCTCGCCCTGGAGGGGCGGATCTCGGTGGGCGAACTGGTCACCGTGTACGGCTCGGTGACCTTCCTCCTCTTCCCGCTGCGGCACTTCGAGGAGATCGCCATGGCGTACTCCTTCTCGCGGCCGTCGGCGAAGCGGGCGGCCAGGGTGCTGGCGCTGCGCCGTACGGAGGCCGACGAGCATCGCGCGGAGCCCGCCCCCGGCGGCTTCCCCTCGGGCGATCTGTACGACCCGAGCGCCGGACTGCTCGCCCGCGCCGGGGAGTTCACCGTCGTGGTGTGCGGCGACCCGGACGTGGCCGGGCGGCTCGCCGAGCGGCTGGGCGGACACCCGCCGCGATCGGAGAACGGGGCCGGGGCCAGGCCCGAAGCCGGGGTCGGGGCCGGGGCCGGGGCCGCCGAGCCCTCCGTACTGCTGGGCGGCGCGGCCCTGGACGAGCTGTCCCTGGAGACGGCCCGCATGGCCGTCCTGGTCCAGGACAAGGACCCCGTACTGCTCTCCGGGACGCTCGCGGAGCTGCTCGACGTGCCCCGCTCGGGTGCGGTGACGCCCGAGGAGGCGCTGGCCGCGGCGCAGTGCGACGACGTGCTGGAGGCGCTGGCCCAGGCGTCCGCCGACGACTCGGGCGACCCGATGCGGACCCGGATCACCGAACGCGGCCGGTCCCTGTCCGGGGGACAGCGCCAGCGCCTGGCCCTGGCGCGCTCGCTGATCACCGACCCCGAGGTGCTGGTCCTGGACGAGCCCACCTCGGCCGTGGACGCGCACACCGAAGCCAGGATCGCCGACGGGCTGCGGCGACTGCGGGCCGGCCGCACGACGGTGGTCCTCTCCGCCAGCCCCCTGCTGCTGGACCGGGCGGAGCGGGTGGTGTTCGTCCGTGACGGGCAGGTCGCCGCCACCGGTGACCACCGCGTCCTGCTGCGCACCCGCCCCGACTACCGCGCCGTGGTGAGCCGCGAGCCGGACGCGGAGGCGGGTGCGGGGGCGGCGGACGCCGGGGCGCAGGGCGCCGAGGGGCCGGGCGCCGGTGCGCCGGAGCCGCACCAGAGGACCGCACCGGGCCCCGAGGCCGGTCCGGGCGCGCGCCCCCGGACCGGGGCTGCGGCGGACGACCACGAACTGACACGGATCGAGGAGTGAGCTCCCCCATGGCGGAGGCCCGAGGAATGATCGGCGTGGCGCCACCGGCCCACGACCCCGCCGCGCCGGAGTCGGCCACCACCTTGCCGGTGGCCGCTCCGGGAACGGTCCGCGCCTATGTGGGCGAGCTGCTGCGGCGCCACCGCGGCGCGTTCGCCCTGCTGGTCACCGTCAACACCGTCGCCGTGGTGGCGTCGATGGTCGGCCCGTACCTGCTGGGCGAGCTGGTCCAGAACGTGGCGGACGGGGCACGGGAGCTCCATCTGGAGCGCACGATCGCGCTGTTCGCCGGCGCGCTCGCGGTGCAGACCCTCTTCGTCCGGTCCGTGCGGCTGCGCGGCGCGGTGCTGGGCGAGCGCATGCTCGCCGACCTGCGCGAGGACTTCCTCGTGCGCTCGGTGAAGCTCCCGCCGAGCGTGTTGGAGCGGGCCGGCACGGGCGATCTGCTGTCCCGGATCACCACCGATGTGGACCGGCTCTCCGAGGCCATGCGCGAGGCGGTGCCGCAGTTGGCGATCGGCGTCGTATGGGCCGCTCTGCTGCTGGGCGCCCTCACGTTCACCGCACCGCCGCTGGCGCTCGCCGTACTGGTCGCGCTGCCGGTGCTGGTGATCGGCTGTCGCTGGTACTTCCGGCGGGCGCCCGCGGCCTACCGCTCGGAGGCGGCGGGCTACGCGGCGGTGGCGGCGGCGCTCACCGAGACGGTGGACGCGGGGCGCACCATCGAGGCGCACCGGCTCGGTCGGCGCCGGGTCGAGCTGACCGACCGGCGCGTGGCCGAGTGGACGGCGTGGGAACGCTACACGCTCTGGCTCCGCTCGGTGCTCTTCCCCGTGATCAACGTTTCCCATGTGCTGATCCTGGGCTCAGTACTGATGATCGGCGGCGTGTTCGTGCTGCGCGGCTGGATGTCGGTGAGCGAGCTGACGACGGGCGCGCTGCTCGCGCAGATGCTCGTGGAGCCGGTGGGTCTGATCCTGCGCTGGTACGACGAGCTCCAGGTGGCGCAGGTGTCCCTGGCCCGGCTGGTGGGCGTGCGGGAGATCGACGAGCAGTCGGCCGACGCGCGGATCGCCCCGGAGGGGCGGGAGATGCGGGCCGACCGGGTGCGGTTCGGCTATCGCGCGGGCAGCGATGTGCTGCACGAGGTGTCCCTGCGGGTCCGGCCCGGCACCCGGCTGGCGCTGGTCGGCCCCTCGGGGGCGGGCAAGTCCACGCTGGGCCGGCTGCTCGCCGGCGTCTACGCGCCCCGGACCGGCGAGGTGACGCTCGGCGGCGCCGAGCTGGCCCGGATGCCCGCCGAGCGGGTGCGCGAGCACGTCGCGCTGGTCAACCAGGAACACCATGTGTTCGTGGGCTCGCTGCGGGACAATCTGCTGCTCGCTCGCGCCGACGCGTCGGACGCCGAGCTGTGGGCGGCGCTCGGCGCGGTGGACGCCGACGGCTGGGCCCGTGCCCTCGCCGAGGAGCTCGACACCGAGGTCGGGTCGGGGGCCCTGGCGCTCTCCCCCGCTCAGGCCCAGCAGGTGGCGCTGGCCCGGCTGGTGCTCGCCGATCCGCACACGCTCGTGCTGGACGAGGCGACCTCGCTGCTCGACCCGAGGGCGGCCCGCCACCTGGAGCGCTCGCTCGGGCGGGTGCTGGAGGGCCGGACCGTCGTGGCCATCGCCCACCGGCTGCACACGGCTCATGACGCCGATGTGATCGCGGTGGTGGAGCGGGGCAGGATCAGCGAGCTGGGCAGCCATGACGAGCTGGTGGCGGCGGACGGCGCGTACGCGGCCCTGTGGCGGTCCTGGCACGGCTGACCCGGGGGTGACGCGCGCCGGGGTTGGCTCAGATGAGGCCGAGTGCCGTGAGCCCCCCGGCCCCGCCCAGCAGCATGAAGACGGGCATCAGCACCTTCAGCTCGACCCAGCTGCCGGCCCGGAAGCGCATGAACTGGGGCGGCCCCACCGGATACCACCGCTTCCGGCCTATGGGTATCGGCCAGAGGATCGGGCAGCCGGACACGGTCAGGGCGTCACCGATGTCATGCACCAGCGCGCCCAGCACGATGGGCAGGCCGAGCCACGCGTACTCCAGCCCGGGGTCGGTGAACAGCCAGTCCGAGCCGTTGCCGGGCGCGTGCAGCACGTCCGCCAGCAGCCAGGCGCCGGTCGCCCCGAGCAGCCAGACCAGGACGTCGCTGGAGACCCGGGCCGCCCGCCAGAGCAGCCCCTCGACGGCGAGCACCACATGGACGAAGAGGATGCCGAGGACGGCCCACCGCCCTCCGGTGACGGCGAGCACCGAGGTGCCCGCTCCCACCAGCACGGCCCATATCCAGGTGTGGGTCAGGGTGCGGTGGCCGCCCGAGCGGCGGGGGTCACCCTGCTTCCTGGTGGCCTTGTAGACGGCGTACGACAGCTTGTCGATCACCTCGCACAGCCCTCGGGAGACCGGTCCGAAGGCGCGCGATATCGTCGCCGACTTGTGGTCCAGGTCCGGTGCGAGGGCCGCGCCGGCGCAGATCAGCGCGCCGGCCAGGAGAACCGGCCAGGGCATCGGGTGCCCGGCCGCCGCTGTCGCCGCGCCCACCCCCAGCCAGGCCGCGGCCCCGGACAGCGAGTGTGCCGGTCCCATCATGGTCGTTCCCCACCCCTTAGCCCTTGGCACTGACGCCCCGTCGGCCACACAGCGTAGCGCCCGGTGATCTTCGAAGTTCCGGCCGGTTCCCTGATCCGGCCCGAAGCCAGGCAGTATGGAGGCGTGACCCTTATCGATCATCTGCCGAACGACGCCGATCCCGATGCCCTCTTCGAAGCGTTCTCGACGTGGGCCGAAGAGCGGGGCATCGCCCTCTACCCCGCCCAGGAGGAGGCGCTGATCGAGGTGGTCTCGGGGGCGAACGTCATCCTGTCCACCCCCACCGGCTCCGGAAAGAGCCTGGTCGCCGCGGGTGCGCACTTCGCCGCGCTCGCCCGCGACGAGGTGACCTTCTACACGGCGCCGATCAAGGCGCTGGTGTCGGAGAAGTTCTTCGACCTGTGCAAGCTCTTCGGCACCGAGAACGTGGGCATGCTCACCGGCGACGCGTCGGTCAACTCCGACGCGCCGATCATCTGCTGCACCGCCGAGGTGCTGGCCTCCATCGCGCTGCGCGACGGCAGGAACGCCGACATCGGCCAGGTCGTGATGGACGAGTTCCACTTCTACGCCGAGCCGGACCGGGGCTGGGCCTGGCAGATCCCGCTTCTGGAACTGCCGCAGGCACAGTTCGTGCTGATGTCGGCGACGCTCGGTGACGTCTCCCGGTTCGAGAAGGACCTGGAGCGCCGCACGGGCCGGCCGACGGCCGTGGTGCGCTCGGCGACCCGCCCGGTGCCGCTGTCGTACGAGTACGTCACCACCCCCCTCACCGAGACCCTGACCGAGCTGCTGGCCACCAAGCAGGCGCCGGTGTACATCGTGCACTTCACGCAGGCCGCGGCGGTGGAGCGGGCGCAGGCGCTGATGAGCATCAATATGTGCACGCGCGAGGAGAAGGACAGGATCGCCGAGCTGATCGGCAGTTTCCGCTTCACCACCAAGTTCGGCCGCAATCTCTCGCGCTATGTGCGCCATGGCATCGGTGTGCATCACGCGGGCATGCTGCCGAAGTACCGGAGGCTGGTGGAGCGGCTGGCCCAGGCGGGTCTGCTGAAGGTCATCTGCGGCACGGACACCCTGGGCGTCGGGGTCAATGTGCCGATTCGCACCGTTCTGTTCACCGCGCTGACCAAGTACGACGGCAGCCGGGTGCGCACCCTGCGGGCCCGGGAGTTCCACCAGATCGCCGGCCGGGCCGGCCGGGCCGGCTTCGACACAGCGGGCTACGTCGTGGCCCAGGCGCCCGAGCATGTGATCGAGAACGAGAAGGCACTGGCCAAGGCGGGTGACGACCCGAAGAAGCGCCGCAAGGTGGTGCGCAAGAAGGCCCCCGAGGGCTTCGTCGCCTGGAGCCAGAACACCTTCGAGAAGCTGATCGCCTCCGACCCCGAGCCGCTGACCTCCCGCTTCCGGGTCACCCACGCCATGCTGCTGTCCGTGATCGCCCGGCCGGGCAACGCGTTCGACGCCATGCGCCGGCTGCTGGAGGACAACCACGAGGACCGGCGCTCCCAGCTGCGGCACATCCGGCGCGCCATCGCGATCTACCGGTCGCTGCTGGACGGCGGCGTCGTGGAGCGGCTGCCGGAGCCCGACGCCGAGGGCCGCATCGTCCGGCTGACCGTGGATCTGCAGTCCGACTTCGCCCTCAACCAGCCGCTGTCGACCTTCGCGCTCGCCGCCTTCGAGCTGCTGGACCCCGAGTCGCCGTCGTACGCGCTCGACATGGTCTCGGTCGTGGAATCCACCCTGGACGACCCCCGGCAGATCCTGGGCGCGCAGGAGAACAAGGCGCGGGGCGAGGCCGTCCAGCAGATGAAGGCCGACGGCGTCGAGTACGAGGAGCGGATGGAGCGGCTCCAGGACATCAGCTACCCCAAGCCGCTGGAGGAGCTGCTCTTCCACGCCTACAACCTCTACCGCAAGAGCCACCCCTGGGTGGGTGACCACCCCCTCTCCCCCAAGTCGGTCATCCGCGACATGTACGAGCGCGCGATGTCCTTCAGCGAGTTCGTCTCCTTCTACGAGCTGGCGCGGACCGAGGGCATCGTGCTGCGCTATCTGGCGAACGCCTACAAGGCGCTGGAGCACACCGTGCCGGACGATCTGAAGTCCGACGACCTCCAGGACCTGATCGCCTGGCTGGGGGAGATGGTCCGCCAGGTCGACTCCAGCCTCCTCGACGAGTGGGAGCAGCTCGCCAACCCCGCCGAGGAGACCGCGGAGCAGGCGCAGGAGCGCGCCGACCAGGTCAAGCCGGTCACGGCCAACGCCCGGGCCTTCCGGGTGCTGGTCCGCAACGCGATGTTCCGCCGGGTGGAGCTCGCGGCCCTGGACAAGGTCGAGGAGCTGGGCGAGCTGGACGCCGAGTCCGGCTGGGACGCGGACGCCTGGGGCCGGGCCATGGACGGGTACTGGGACGAGTACGACGAGCTGGGCACCGGGCCGGACGCGCGCGGGCCCAAGCTGCTGCGGATCGAGGAGCAGCCCGAGCACGGCCTGTGGACGGTGCGGCAGACCTTCGCCGACCCCCGTGGCGATCACGACTGGGGCATCAGCGCGGAGGTGGACCTCGCGGCGTCGGACGAGGAGGGCCGCGCGGTGGTCCGCGTCACCGATGTGGGTCAGCTCTGACACGCCCGTCGCCGGGGCCGGCTCCGACACCGTGGTGATCGGGGTCGGCTCTGTCACACTCACTGCCGAGTCGATCGACGGCAGCAGGGAGCAGGAGCGATGACCAACCCCGCCGACCACCTCATCGATCTGCTGGACCTGGAGCAGATCGAGCTGAACATCTTCCGCGGCCGGAGCCCGGACGAGTCGTTGCAGCGCGTGTTCGGCGGGCAGGTGGCCGGCCAGGCGCTGGTGGCGGCCGGCCGGACCACGGACGGGCTGCGCCCCGTGCATTCGCTTCATGCCTATTTCCTCCGTCCGGGACGGCCCGGGGTGCCGATCGTCTACCAGGTGGAGCGGGTGCGGGACGGGCGCTCCTTCACCACGCGCCGGGTGGTCGCGGTGCAGCAGGGCCGAACGATCTTCAACTTGACGGCCTCCTTCCACCAGCCGGAGCCGGGCTTCGAACAGCAGCTGCCCATGCCCGTGGTGCCCGAGCCGGAGAAGCTGCCCAACCTCGCGGACGAGGTCCGCGAGCGCCTGGGGACGCTGCCCGAGGCCTGGGAGCGCATGGCCCGGCGCATGGCCTTCGACATCCGGTACGTGGACCGGCTGCGCTGGAGCCACGAGGAGCTCGTGGGGGTCGAGCCGCGCAGCGCCGTCTGGATGCGCGCGGTGGGCCCGCTGGGGGACGATCCGCTCGTCCACACCTGCGCGGTCGCCTACGCGAGCGACATGATGCTGCTCGACGCGGTGCGGGTGCCGATCGAGCCCCTGTGGGGCTCGCGCGGCTTCGACATCGCCTCCCTCGACCACGCCATGTGGTTCCACCGGCCGCTCCGGGCCGACGAGTGGTTTCTGTACGAGCAGGAGTCACCGGTCGCCACGGGCGGGCGGGGGCTGGCGCGCGGCCAGATCTTCGACCGCGAGGGCAGGCTGCTGGTCTCCGTGATGCAGGAGGGACTGTTCCGCCCCCGCGGCGCGGATCAGCCGGCCACGGGCTGAGCTCCGCGGCGCAGCCATCCCCGCAGCCGACGGCGCCGCCGGACTCCCGGCGGGACGGCGCCGGGAGAAGCCGTGCTCAGCGTGGCGGTGCTGGGAGAAGCCGTGCTCAGCGTGGCGGTGCTGGGAGAAGCCGTGCTCGGGGGAGCGGCACCGGGCGGGGCGAGGGCGGGAGAAGCGGCACCCGGCGGGGCGGTGCCCGGCGAGACGGCGCCCAGGCCCATGGCGTTCCGTGAGGCGGTGCCCGGGCGGGGCGCGGGGCGATCGGCGCGCGCCTCGTCAAGGGTGAGGACGAGGCTGATCCGGTGCCAGAGGATCTCATCGGGGTCGTCGGCCACGACAATCTTCTCCACCACCTCCCGCGTGGTGGTGAGCTCGTCCCGCACCGGCACCAGCGCGGGCCGGAGCTTGCGCAGATAGGCGCGCTCATAGGGGTCGTCGACGACTTCAGCCAGTTGATCGGGCCCGAGCACGGCGGCGGAGACCGCGGCCCGCTCCCAGGGGTCGTCCAGTTGCCTGACGAGCTGCCCGATGCGGCGGCTGCGCCAGTTGCGGGCCCGCCAGTCCTCCCCCGCGTCCAGCATCGCCCGCAGCCGCACCGGCGTGGGCCCGGTCAGCAGGGCCGGCTGGCGCTCGGCGAAGCGCAGCAGCTCGCCCGCGGAGTAGAGCCAGACGACCGCCCGATAGCGGTTCACATAGAACCTCACCGGGCTGAAGCAGCCCACGCGGGCGAGGCGGGTGAACCGGGAGGGGCTGATGCCCATCAACTCGGCCCCGCGGGTGGTGCTGACCACGCGCAGCCGCTCCCGCAGGGCGTCGGGGAAGCCTTCCGCGGCCTTCAGCCGCTCCACCTCGTCCCGTGTGACCCGCCGTCGGCCGACGCCCGCCCCGACGGTGCGCACCTCTTCCAACTGCACCGCGATGTCCAGTTCCCGCGGCGTGAGTCCGAGCTCCTCCGCGGCCCGCCTGAGCGCCAGCGTCTCCCCCGTCGCCTGCGCCGATGCGGTGTGTCCGACTGCCATGACGGCCTCCCCCTCTTCGGTTCCATCACTCTCGGTGACGACCGTAGGTCAGGAGGGCAAGATTCCGGTTGGCCTGTGGATAACTTCGGTGGAGGGGGTCGTTCCGAAGCCGCCGTCATCCGACACGGACGCGGGGGAACGGGCTCTCAGAGCCCGCCCATCGCCTCGCGGCGCTGCCGGGCCTCGACGCCGAGGTGTTCTCCGACCCGATTGACAAGAAGGGTCATTTCGTAGGCCACCTGCCCGATATCCGCTTCCGCGGCCGTGAGCACGGACAGACAACTGCCGTCGCCGGCGGCCGTGATGAAGAGGATGCCTTCGTCGAACTCGACCATGGTCTGGCGCACCCGGCCCACCCGGAAATGGTGTGCCGAACCCTTGGCAAGGCTGTGCAGCCCGGACGAGACCGCCGCGAGATGCTCGGCGTCCTCGCGGGTGAGCCCCTCGCTGGCCCCGGTCACCAGTCCGTCATTGGACAGCACCAGGGCGTGCCGTATGCAGGCGACGCGTTGAGTGAGGTCGTCCAGCAGCCAGTCCAGCCCCTTGCTGAGCGCCATGTCCTGCCTCCCCGTTTTCGGCAATTCCCCTCAACTGCCGTGCCAGCCTTCCCCACCCCGGCCAGCACGGCAACCCGGCCTGTCCACCGTGGCGTCGCGACAAGCCATTCGGTGTCCGCCCGCGCCGGGGCGGCGGGATGACACGGAAGGCGACCCGGAACGAATGGCGACCGTCATTTCCGAGGGGGCGCCTGCGCACCCGGCCCGGCCTACCGCCGGCCGGCGCAGGAGGGGGGAAACGTGCCGAGGGCCTCGACGCGATAGCCGTCGGGGTAGCCCTTGATCTCGCGGTTCTGCCGGACGTAGTGGGGCCCGCGGCGCGGCGGCAGAAGTCGTACACCCCGTGCCCGCAGCCGCAGCGCGCCGTTGACGGCCGCCGCGACGGCCGGCTTCGGGGCCTCCAAGCGGAACGCCCGCCGCAAGGGCCCGTCGAGCAGGGCCAGCGCGGCCGTTCTGGTGAAGGGGGCCAGCCAGGCCGGATACCAGGACGCCATCAGGTTCAGCGTCGCGTCCGCCACGCGGCGACCGCCCTCGTCCCAGCCGAAATGCTCGGCCTCGTACGCGTCCAGAAGGCGCTCGAACCCGGCGTAGTCCCGGGGAATGTCCTGGATTCCCATGTGCCGGCCGAGCGTGTGGTAGTAGAGCGCCATCGCCCGCGCCTCGTGGTCGGACAGCCGGCGCCAGCCATAGCGGTCGAGCCAGCGCTTGGGCACCACCACAAAGGTGCTCAGGACATAGCGCATGTCGTCCTGCGGGATGTCATAGCGGTGATGCATCTGGTTGATGCGCCGAATCGCCGTCCGGCCCGTCTCGCTGTCGAATCCGTGCTCCACCACCGTGTCGAGCAGGAGCGCGGTGTCGTCGTATCGCTTCTGCGTGCGCTCGGTGAATTCCCCTGTCCGCGCGAGCAGCCGGCCGATGCTCGGCACCGCATAGGTCCTGAAGAGCGCCAGCTCCAAGGCGCGGGTGACGTCCCAGGGAAATTCGATCGTGGTCGTGATGCGGAAGATGCGGAGGAAATCCCGCTCCGGGTCGAGCCGCTGGATCTCCCTGAGCCAGTCGAAACGCTTCATCCCGGGCGCCCCTCCCCTTGTCACCGACAATGCCCTTCGCGATCATCATGCACCCTCGCCGGGCGCGGGCCTCGCCGGGGACGGGCACGGCCGGCCGGTCAGCGGCCCAGCTCCTTCCGGCTCGTCCGGCGCAGCCTGCGCCGCTGCGACGGGTCCAGCAGCAGATACGCGCCGACCGGAACCCCTACGATGATCAAGGCCGCGAGCCAGAACGGCAGCAGCCACAGCAGCGCCACGCTCACCGCGACTCCGGCCACGGCGATCTTCGTCTTGTTCGACATGCTCGGGCTCTCCTTTCGCGGGCCGGCCGCTCTCATCATGGGGAACGCCGGCACGGTCCGGACAGTTCCCGGCGCGAGTCCCGCCGAATCCCACTCCCGTTCGGCCCGGCGGTGCTGTACCCTCGGCGACTCCGTCTCCGGTAGTCAAATTTGAGGAATGTGTCAGTACTGTGACACCGCTCCCTGTGGCCACGCTCTCCGACGTCTCCGAACTGTCCCGCTGCGCGGCGGTCTTCCTGCCCGCCGACCCCGCGCGCACGGGCCGGATCGCCTTCTGGCGGCCCGACCGGCCCTCCGACCGCCCCGTCACCTCCACGGGCTCCCCCGAGGAGCTCACCATGGCCGTGCCGGACGCCCTCGCCCCCGAGGGTACGCCCACGATCACCACCACCTCCGTACGGGCCGTCGTGCTGCCCGTACGGGAGGCCCTGCCGGTCCTCACGCGCGCCCGGGTCGCGGACCACGCCGACCCCGCCGCCGTCTTCTGGGGGTCGGTCGCGGTGTTCGCCCTCCAGCTCGCCGCGCGCGGCCGGCTGCTGCCCGGACTGAGCGCCCTGGACCACGACGCCTGGCGAGTCGGCCCCCTCGGCCCCGAGGACCGGATGCGCGTCGGCGCGCTGGCGGCCGCGATGCCGCCCACCGCGCACGCCGCCCCGCTGCCGGACACCGACCCCGTGGCGCTGCCCGAGCCCGAGGGGCTCGTACGGGCCTTCCTCGACGCGGTCGCCGACGGGCTGCCCCGCACCCCGGCGGCGGCGCTCGCGGCGGGCGGCCGCGCCTTCGCCGCCCCCGAGCCCCAGCACATCCCCGAACAGCGCGACTGGGCGGCGGACGTCGCCGCGGGACACGACGCGGGCGTGCGTGTCGCGCTCAGGATCGAGCTGCCCGGCCTGGTGGAGGCGAGCACCCGGGCGGGCACCGAGGCGCCGGACGGCGCGGACGTGGACGACCCGTACGCCCCGAAGGGCGTCGCCTTCCGCGCCGTCCTCCAGGTGGAGAGCCTCACCGACGCCACCGTGGTGGCCGATGCCACCGAGGTGTGGGCCGGGTCCGGCGGGGGCGCCCTCTTCGGTCCGCGAGCCCGGATGGACGCCCTGCTCGCGCTGCGCCGCGCCGCCCGCGCCTGGCCGCCCCTCGCTCCCCTGCTGTCGGCCGCCGTACCGGACGCCATCGACCTCGCGGACGAGGAGATCACAGAACTGCTGGGCGAGGCCGGGAGGGCGCTGGACGCCGCCGGCGTACGGGTGCACTGGCCGAAGGAGCTGGCCCGCGAGCTGACGGCGCGGGCGGTCGTGGGAGCCCGGGAGGCCGACGAGGGCCTGTCGCAGCGGATGACGTCCGACCTGCCGCCGTTCCTCTCCGCCGACACCCTGCTCGCCTTCCACTGGCGGTTCGCCCTGGGCGACCAGGAGCTGACCCGTGCCGAGCTGGACCGGCTCGCCGAGGCGGGCAGGCCGCTCGTACGCCTGCGGGACGGGTGGGTGCTCATCGACCCGGAGCGCGCCCGCGCGGCCCGGGCGCGCCGGGATCGCGAGATCAGTACGGTCGAGGCCCTCGGTGCGGCGATCACCGGCGTGGCGGAGGCCGACGGCGAGCGGGTCGAGGTGGAGGCCACCGGCTGGCTGGCCACACTGCGCGACGCCCTCACCGCCCCCGAGACCGGCGGCGCGGCCGACGGCCCGGCCCTGGCTCCGGTGGCCCAGCCGGCGGCGCTGGCGGCGACGCTGCGCGACTACCAGCTCCGGGGCCTGACCTGGCTGCACCGGATGACGTCGCTCGGCCTCGGCGGCTGTCTCGCCGACGACATGGGGCTCGGCAAGACCGTCACGGTCATCGCGCTCCATCTGCACCGCCGCGCCTTCCCGGAGGCGGCCGGGCCCACGCTCGTGGTCTGCCCCGCCTCGCTGATGGGCAACTGGCAGCGCGAGATCGAGAAGTTCGCCCCCGGCACGCCGGTGCGCCGCTACCACGGCACCGCCCGCAGCCTGGACGACCTGGCCGACGGTGAGTTCGTGCTCACCACCTACGGCACCATGCGGCTCGACGCGGGACACCTGGCGGAGGCCGGCCGGCACGGCTCGTGGGGCCTGGTCGTCGCCGACGAGGCCCAGCACGTCAAGAACCCGTACTCGGCGACCGCCAAGCAGCTGCGCACTCTCAGGGCGAAGGCCCGCGTCGCCCTGTCCGGCACACCGATCGAGAACAATCTGTCCGAACTGTGGGCCATTCTCGACTGGACGACCCCGGGGCTGCTCGGCAGCCTCAACGCCTTCCGGCGCCGCTACGCGCAAACCGTGGAGGGTGGCGGCGATCCGGCCGCGGCGGAGCGGCTGTCCCGCCTCGTGCGTCCGTTCCTGCTGCGCCGGCGCAAGTCCGACCCGGGGATCGCTCCGGAACTGCCGCCCAAGACCGAGACCGACCGTGCGGTGGCGCTCACCAAGGAGCAGGCAGGACTGTACGAGGCCGTGGTGCGGGAGGCGCTCGCCGAGATCGCCGGCTCCGACGGCTTCACCCGCCGGGGCTTGGTCGTCAAGCTGCTGACCTCCCTCAAGCAGATCTGCAACCACCCGGCCCAGTATCTGCACGAGGAGCGGCCCAAGGTGCCGGGACGCTCGGGCAAGCTGGAACTCCTCGACGAGTTGCTGGACACCATTCTCAGCGAGGGTGCGAGCGTCCTGGTCTTCACGCAGTACGTCGCGATGGCGCGCATCCTCGAACAGCATCTGTCGGCGCGAGGGGTCGCCACGATGCTGCTGCACGGCGGGACGCCCGTGGCGCGGCGCGAGGAGATGGTGCGCCGCTTCCAGGACGGCGAGGTGCCGGTCTTCCTGCTGTCGCTCAAGGCGGCGGGCACCGGCCTGAACCTGACCCGGGCCGAACACGTCGTGCACTACGACCGCTGGTGGAACCCGGCCGTCGAGGCCCAGGCGACGGACCGCGCGTACCGCATCGGCCAGGACCGCCCCGTACTGGTGCACCGGCTCATCGCCGAGGGCACCATCGAGGACCGGATCGCCCTGATGCTGGACCGCAAGAGGGAACTGGCCGACGCGGTCCTGGGCGGTGGCGAGGCGGCGTTGACAGAACTGACCGACGCCGAGCTGGCGGAGCTGGTCGAACTCCGGGGGAGCGAGCGATGACGGAACGACACAACGGGAGCGAACGGATCTTCGAGCCCCTGCCGCCCGCGCAGGGCAGGGGCTTCGCCGGGACCTGGTGGGGCCAGGCGTGGCTGAAGGCCCTGGAGGACACGGCCCTCGACAACGACCAGTTGCGCAAGGGCCGCAAGGACGCCCGCGCCGGCGCCGTGGGCGCCGTCTCCGTGCGGCCGGGCCGGATCACGGCCCTCGTCCGGGGCAGCGACGGCACGCCGTACCGCTCGGACGTCCTGGTGCGCGAGTTCGGTGACGACGAGTGGGACCGGCTGCTGAACGCGGTCGCCGACCGGGCCGGGCACATAGCCGCGCTGCTCGACCGGGACATGCCGCCCCATCTCGTGGAGGACGCGGCCGCGGTCGGCGTCGACCTCCTGCCGGGCATCGGCGATCTTGAACCGGAGTGCGACTGCGACGCGTGGGACCACTGCCGTCACACCGCGGCGCTCTGCTACCAGATGGGGCGCCTGCTCGATCAGGACCCGTTCGTCCTCCTGTTGACGCGGGGGCGGGGCGAGCGCGAGCTGCTGGCGGAGCTCCAGACGCGCAGCGTCGCCCGCGCCGCGCGGTCGTCCCGGCCGGAGGCTCCGGAGCCCGAACACGGGCCCGTGGGCGTCCCCGCGCACGAGGCGTACGCCGCCCTGACGGCCCTCCCGCCGCTTCCGGAGCCGCCGGCAGCCCTGGAGGGCCCGGGGCGCCCTCCGACCCTCCAGGGCGGCACGGAGCCCGCCCCCGGAGTCGACGCGGCCGCGCTGGAGTTCCTCGTCGCGAGCGCGGCCGCGCAGGCCTGGCGGCTGCTCGGCGAGGCGCTGTCCCCCTCGCACGCGGCCACGGCGCCGGGCCCCGAGCCGACGGTGTGGGAGGACGCCGTACGGCTCGCGGCGATGGGGCCGGACCAGCGGGTGTCCGACCGGCTGGCCGCGGGGTGCGACCGGGGGCGCGCCGATCTGACGGCCGCCGTACGGGCGTGGCGGCAGGGCGGCGCGGCCGCGTTGGCCGTACTGGAGGAGGAGTGGTCGCCGGAGCCCGAGGTTCTGGCGCACGCCCGGGAGCGGATCACCGCGACCTGGGACGAGGAGCGCGTGCCCCGGCTGCGTCTGACGCACAACCGGTGGACGGCCGTCGGTGCCGGTGTCCAGGTGCGGTACGGGCGGGACGGCCGCTGGTGGCCCTATCGCAAGGAGCGCGGGCGGTGGTGTCCCGCCGGACCGCCGGACCGCGATCCGGCCGCGGCTCTCGCGGGACTGCTCGAGGGCGCGGACGCGGACTGACGGTGACCTCGGGGCCGCGGGCGCGCCGCTGTTCAGTGAGCGGGCCGCGCGGCCTCCTGGGCGACGACCCCTTCCGCCGCGGCGCCGCTCGGGAGCGTGAACGGCAGACCTGACGGCAGCAGGGTGGCGAGCTCCGAGGGCAGCTCCGTGGGGAAGTCGGAAGGCAGTTCTGTCGGGAAGCCCGAGGGCAGCTCGGTCGGCAGTTCTGTCGGAAGGTCCGTCGGCAGTTCGGTGGGAAGCTCCGTCGGCAGCCGCGGAGACGGGCTCGGGCGGGGCGAGGACGGCGAGGGGGACGTGCCGTTCTCCCCCGGCTCGGCTCCGTCCCGCGCCGCGAACAGGATGACGCCGACCACGACCGCCACCACGATCACGACCGCGGCGACGACCAACAGCACCCGCTTCCCGTTCCCACCGGGCGGCGGTGGCGGCGGGCCGGGAGGCCACTCGGAGGGCGGCGGAGGAGGC
>NZ_JBPQTV010000058.1:0-25256 GCF_051386515.1 Streptomyces sp. URMC 123
GAACCCGCCGTACCCCCCGTCCCCCCGCGCGGACCGTCGTGGAACGGCTTGAACTCTCCCGACGAGCGCCGCACCGTCACCGTGCCGCCCAGTTCCTTCGTCACCTTCGTGAGCTGGTCGAGCTTCGCGCCGCCGACCGTGCGGTCCGCGATCACGACGACCTTGTTGGTCCTGGGGTCGATCGACCACGCCGTGCCCGGCACCGCGGCGCGGGCGCCCAGCGTCCGGGTGGCCGAGGTGAGGCTGGCCATGCTGTTCGGGACCACGCGGGCCACCGCGCCCTCGGCCCGTACCCGGCCGGCCGCCTTGTCGTCGACGACGTTCACCACCAGCCGCTTCGTCCCGCCGTCGTAGTACCAGCCCGCGGCGCCGTCACCGAGGTCCGCGGCCAGCGCGCGGCCGATCCGCGTGGCGTCCTGCGCGGCGAATGCTCTCGCCTCGGGCGGCCGGTCGTCACTGGCGTTGGCGTGGGGCAGCAGGATCGCCGCCCCCACGAGTGCCACGGCCGCCGCTCCGGCGATCAATCCGGTCCGCTTGTTCACACGTCGGTGGTTCAACTCAGTGACCTCCCAGTGGGGTCGGGCGTGTCGCGTGATGCCCCTGTTGCCTGGTGCACCCCCTGATACGGACGCTCTGCCTCCACTGCTCAACGGCCGACGAAAAAATTTCGCGCCGGGGTGGCCTCAACTCACCAACGAGTGAGGGCAACTGGACAAAAACGGCCGAGGCCGCGCACGTCCCCCGTGCGCGGCTCCGGCTCTCCACTCACGGCGCCCGGGCGCCGAGCGCCCCTCACGCCCCGGCGGTCTCCTCCTCCACCATCGACGCGAGCACCGTCCGCCAGTCCTCGCCCGCCCGCTCGCGCAGCGGCGCGGCCAGCCGGTCGGCGCGGTAGTGCCACCGGTGGTCCAGGTCGCCGTGGACCTCCGGCGCGCGGCGGATCTCGCTGCCGCTGCCCAGCAGCCGCACCAGCTCCGCCGCGAAGTCGGACCACGCCACATGGCCGCCGACCGCGTTCGCCACGCCGTGCACCGGCGCCTCGACGCAGACGGCCAGCGCCCGCGCCAGGGCGGCGGCGTGCACCCAGGGCGCGCCGTACCACGCCTGCCCGGCGGTGCCCGGCTCCGGCAGTACGATCGGCTCACCGGAGAGCGCGGCCTGGAACAGCCGCCCCGTGGCACCCCAGCGGAGCTGCTCGCGCAGGCGGTGGTGCGCGCCCCACACGATGGGGGAGCGCACCGCGCTCGCCCCGCCCCGCCCGTCGGTGCCCGCCGCGCGCATCAGCATCCGCTCGCACTCCAGCTTCGCGCGCCCGTACGGGCTCAGCGGCTCCGTGCTGGGCGCGCCCTCGGCCACCTCCGCCGTCTCCGGCCGGCCGTAGGCGTCGACGCTGCTGACGAAGACGAAGCTGCCGCCGCGCCAGGAGTCCACCAGGGCGCGCATCGCGGCGACGTCCACCTCGGGCCGGGTGAAGGTGCACGCGGCGTGGATGACCGCGTCCACCCCCTCCATGGCCGCCCGCAGGCTGTCCAGGTCGGACAGATCGCCTTCGACGACCTCGACGACCTCGACGGCCTCGGCGACTCCGTTTCCGGCCCCTTCCGCGCCCGCGCCCGCGCCCGCGCCCGCGACGCCGCCGGCGAAGAGCCGGTGGGCCGACTCGGGGCGGGCCAGCGCCCGTACGGGGGTGCCCCGGGCGGCCAGTTCGCGGATCACGAACGCGCCGACGCCGCCCGTGCCGCCGGTGACCAGCACCGTGCCCTCGCGGGCGCCGCGGCGCCCGGCCGCGGCGCCGGCCGCCGCGGACGCCTTCCGGTGGGCCTCGGCCGCGTCGCGCCGGGCCCGCGCCTCGTCCCGCTCGGCCGCCCGGGCGTCGAGCAGGGCGGCCAGGGCGAGCGGGGTGCGCTGCTCCATGATGTCCAGCCCGGTCAGGGGGAGTTGCTGGGAGGTGCGCAGCCGCTCCGCGAGCTGCACGGCCACCAGGGAGTGGCCGCCGAGCACGAAGAAGTCGTCGTCGGGGCCCGGCCGGTGGCCGAGCAGCTCGGCGAACGCGTCGGTCACGGCCGTCAGCCGCTCGGCGGCGGCCGCTCCCGCTGTGGTGTCGGAGCCGTTGCCCCGCGGTTCGCCGGCGCCCGCCGGGCGGGCTCCCTCCGGCGACCCGGCCGGGCCGCCGACGGCGCTGTGACCGGCCCCGCCCCCGGCCACGGGCGGCGCGCCGGCCTCGCCCACCGAGCCCGCCGCACTCGCCGTAACGGCCCCCGTGGCCCCCACGGCCACGGCGGCCGCCGGCGCGCCGGGCAGCCGCCCCGCGTCCACCGCCCCGCCCGCCGTCCTCGGCATCGCGTCGAGCAGCATCACGGCCGCGGGCACCAACTCCGGCGCCAGCCGTGACCGTACGTACGCCCGCAGCTCCGTCGGGGACGCGCCGCCGATGCGTCGCGCGACCGCGTACGCCAGCGACCCGCCGCCGTCGGCCGGCACCAGCACCGCCGCCTCGGCGACATCGGGGTGGGTGAGCAGGCACTCCTCCACCGGGTGCACGGCCGGTCCCGTGAGCCCGGTGGCCCCGGTGGCCTCGGTGGGCCCCGTGGTGCCGTTCGCGCTGGCGGTGGCCGGGAAGGCCGCCCCCGGCAGCACGGACAGCGCGCGGTCCGGCGTCTCGGCCACGGCGGTCAGCAGCGTGGCGAACCCGGCGAGCAGCCGCTCGCCGGTCTCCTCGTCGAGCGCGGTCCGCGCGTGCTGGAGCAGGCACCGGGGGGCCTCGGCCTCCTCCACGGCGAAGGTCAGATCGAACTTCGCGGCGCCCGGGTCGACGTCCACCGCCTCGCCCTCGGTGCCCGGCAGCCGCAGCGCCGTCGGCTCCCGCAGCACATCGGCGGTCACCCGCACCAGCGGGGTGCCGTCCCGGCCGCGGGCCGCCGCCCCGAGCCGCTCGACCACCAGATCGAAGGGCGTCGAGCGGTAGTTCTGCGCTTCGAGCAGCGTGTCCCGCACCCGGTCGAGCAGCTCGCCGAAGGCGGGGTCACCGGAGACGTCGACCCGCAGCGGCAGGGTGTTGACGCACAGGCCGACCAGGCCGCGCATCGCCGAGCCCTCGCGGTGCGTGCTGGCGCAGCCGATGACGAGGTCGTCCTCGCCGGTCAGCCGGTGCAGCGCGGCGAACGCGGCGGTGAGCACGACCGTGAACAGGGTGGCGCGGTGCCGCCGGCCGACCTCGCGCAGCCCCTCCAGCACCCGGGGGCTCAGCGGCGCGGCATGGGACCGCGCGCCCCGGTCCGCCGGGGCGGCCGGCACCGCGGGGCGCGGCAGGGACGGCGGGCGGGCGCCGGCGAGCCGCTCGGCCCAGTGGCGCAGCCCCTCGGCGAGCCGCTCGCCGTCCGCGTGCTCGCGGCGGGCGAAGTCGGCGTACTGGGGCGCGGCGGGCAGCGCGGCCCGGCGGCCCTCGCGGGCGGCCGCGTACAGCTCCGCCAGCTCCTGGACGACGACGTCCAGCGACGGGCCGTCGACGGCAATGTGATGCAGCGTCAGCATCACGGTGTGGTCCCGCGGGCCGTGCCGCAGCGCCAGGGCCCGCAGTACGGGGCCCTCGGCGAGGTCGAAGGGCTTACGGGCCTCGGCGAGCAGCGGCTCGACGCTTCCCGAGGGCGCGTCGAGGACCTCGACGGGTACGGGGCCGGGGGCGGCCACGTCCTGGTACGGCTCGTCGCCGTGCTGCCGGTAGCGGGTGCGCAGCACCTCGTGGCGGGCGACGAGGGCGGTGAGCGCCGTGCCCAGCGCGTCGAGGTCCAGCGGGCCGCGGACGCGGGTGGCGAACGGCACGCTGTAGAGCGCGCCGCCCTGGCCGAGGCGGTCCATCAGCCACATGCGGCGCTGGGCGCGGGAGAGGGGGGCGCCCGGGGCGTCCTGGCCGGCCGCGCCCTGCGCCGCGGCGCGGGCCGCGTCCTCAGTGGGGCCGCCCGTGGGGGCGGCGGGAGCGGCGCCCCGCCACGCCGGAGCCTGCTCGGCACTCCGGTCGGCACCCGGCTCGGCGGCGGGCGTGCGCGACGCCGGGGCATCGGCCCCCGTACGGCCGCCCGCCCGGGAGCGGGCCCGCCGCAGCAGCGCCTCCTGGCGCGCCCGCGCGTCGTCCGCCGTGGCGGCGTGGGTCTCAGTGGGCATGGCTGTCCTCCAGCGTGGCCGCGGTGGCGTCCGCGCGGTCGTGGCCGCCGGCGCCGACCTCGGCGATCAGGGCCTGCTCGACGAGCCGGGCCTGGCCGGCCACGGTCGGGGTGGCGAAGAATTCGGCGAGGGTCAGCTCGACCCCCAGGTCCTCGCGCAGGTCGTCGACGACGGCGAGGGCGAGGAGGGAGTGGCCCCCCTGGGGGAAGAAGTCGGCGTCCGCGCTGGTGACCGGGCGCTCCAGCGAGCGGCTCCAGGCGTCGGCCACGGCCTCCTCGATGGGTGAGAGGCCCCCCTGTGCTGCGGGGGTGGCGTCCGTGTCCGGTTCGTCCGACCGGTCGGCCGAGGCCGCGCCCTCGTTCTCCGCGCGTGTCGTTTCGTCAACGGGGGTCACGCCCACGACAGACGCGGGCGACGTGTCGGCCGCCCCGCTGCCGTCGGCGGTCCCGCTTCCGGCGGGCCCGGCACCGTCCTCCGCCGGCGCCGTCTCCCCGACCAGGGCCCGGCGGTCCACCTTGCCCGCCGGGGTCAGCGGCAGCCGGTCCACGACCGTCCACTCGTCCGGCACCAGGTGCGGGGGGAGCGTTTCGGCGAGCCGGGCCCGCAGGGTCTCCGGCCGGGGCAGCGGCCCCGGCGCCGGCACCACGAAGGCGGCGAGGCGGGCGTCGTCCGGCGCGGGCCGGCGCACCGCCACCGCCGCGTCGGCCACCTCCGGCTGGCCGCGCAGCGCGTGCTCGACCTCCCCGGGCTCGATCCGGAAGCCGCGCACCTTCACCTGGTCGTCGCAGCGGCCGTGGAAGTCGAGCGTGCCGTCGGCGCGGGCGGACACCAGGTCGCCGGTGCGGTAGAGCCGGCCGTGCGCCGGGTGGTCGACGAAGCGCTCCGCGGTCGTCTCCGGCAGGCCCATGTAGCCCCGGGCCAGGCGCGAACCGCCCACCCACAGTTCACCGATCGCACCGGCCGGCACGGGTTCGCCGGCCGCGTCGAACACATGGGCCGTGGCCCCGGCCACGGGCCGGCCGATGGGCGGCGGCGCGTCGCAGTCGGCGTCCGTCACCCGGTGCACCGTGGCGAAGGTGGTGGTCTCCGTCGGGCCGTAGCCGTTGATCAGCTCCAGCCAGGGGAACGCCCGCAGCACCTCGCGGGCCGGGCGGGCGGCCAGCGCCTCGCCCCCGACCACGACCGTGCGCAGCACGCCGAAGAGGCGCGAGCGGCGCGCCGCGAGCTGGTGGAAGAGCGCGGTGGTGAAGAACGCGACGGTGGCGCCGTGGCGTTCGACGTCGCGGGCCAGCTCCTCGAGCGAGGGCCGGTCGGCGGTGGACACCACCACCGCCGCGCCGTTGGCCAGCGCGCACCAGACCTCGAAGGTGGAGGCGTCGAAGGTGCCCGCGGAGTGGAACAGCACCCGGTCGCGGGGGGTGATGGTGAGGTAGTCCGGCGCGGTGAACAGCTCGGCGATGCCGCCGTGGGTGATGGCCACGCCCTTGGGACGCCCGGTCGAGCCGGAGGTGAACATCACCAGGGCCGTGGCCCCGGCGTCGTACGGGGCGGGGTCCGCGGCCAGGTCGCCGAGGTCGCCCGGGTGCGCGGTGGTCTCGTCGGACAGGACGTGCGTACGGGTCCCGGCCGGGGCGGCGACCTCCAGCATCTCCTTGTCGCCCAGGACGAGTTCGGCGCCGGAGTCGGCGAGCATCGCGGCGATGCGGGGGCGGGGGTGCGAGGCGTCCAGCGGGACGCAGGCCGCGCCCGCCCACCACAGGGCGAGCTGGGCGACGACGGTGCGCGCCGAGCGCGCCGTGAGCAGGCCCACGGCGTCGCCCGGCCGCACCCCGCGCGCGCCCAGCTCGGCGGCGAGCCGCCGGGCGGCGCCGACCAGCAGACGGTAGGTCAGGGCGGTGTCGCCGTCGGTCACGGCCAGCGCGTCGGGGGTCCGGCGCGCGTGATGGGCGACCAGGCCCGGCAGCCCGCCGGGCACGGCGGAGAGTCGATCGGCGAACACGGCGTGTTCCTTTCGACGGTCGGTCGGAAGACGGTCGTACGGGGCGGTGGCCGTGGCCCGGCCCGTCGCGGCCCCGTCGGCCGCGGGCCGGGCGGTTACGGACTCGTCGGCTAGGGGCCCGTCGGTTACGGACCCGCCCGTCACGGGCTCCGCCGGGGGCGGTCCGTGGTCGGGCGTTGTCGCCGCACGGCCTTCGCCGGGCGTTTCGAGGAGCGAGGTCATCTCAGGCCCCGCTCCCCGCCGACGCGGCGCCCGCCGCGACCCGCTTCTCGATCAGCGCCGCCAGCCCCCGCAGATCGGGCTGGCGCAGGGCCTGCGGCGCCCGCAGCCGTACGCCGTACTCCTTCTCGACGGCGGTGAGCAGCCGGGCGACGGCCAGCGAGTTGCCGCCGGCGGCCAGGAAGTTGTCGGACAGGGTCAGCTCGGGGCGCTCCAGCAGCTCGCGGCAGAGGCCCAGCACCATGCGTTCCACCGGCCCGGCCGCCTCGTCCTCGCCGGCCACCGGGGCGGCCGCGGCGTCCGTGGCGCCGGTCGCATCGCGTGCCCCCGTACCCGCCTTCTCCGCCTCCTCCTCCGCGGCCAGCAGCGCCGCCCGGTCCACCTTGCCGTTGGCGTCGAGCGGGAAGCCGTCGACCAGGCGCACGGTGGCGGGCACCGCCTGCTCCGGCAGCCAGGCCCGCGCTCCGGGCAGCAGCTCCGCCGCCGTGGGCCGGGCGCCGGGCGAGGGCAGCACGAAGGCGACGAGCCGGGTGGTGCCGTCGGCGGACCGGCGCGCGGCGACGACCGCGCGCCGCACCCGCGCGTCGTGCTCGAACGCGGCCTCGACCTCGGCCGGTTCGATGCGCACACCGCTGACCTTGACCTGGTCGTCGAGGCGGCCGAGGAACTCCAGCTCCCCGTTCGCCAGCATCCGCACCCGGTCGCCCGTCCGGTACATCCGCGCCGTGCCGGTGACGTCGCCCGGCGGCGGGACGAAGCGCCGGGCGGTCAGCTCCTCGTCCAGGTAGCCCAGGGCCAGGCAGTCGCCGCCGATCCACAGTTCGCCGGACTCGCCGCGCGGCACGACCTCACCGTCGGCGCCCGTGACGCACACGACCGAGCCGGCCAGGGGGCGTCCGATGGGCGGGGCGTCCGTCTCCGCGCCGGCCGGGGTCGTCCCGGGGCGCATGGCGTACGTGGTGGTGATCACCGTGGCCTCGGCCGGGCCGTACACGTTGTGCACGGTGGCCGTCACATCGGGGCCGGGGCGGCGCCGCAGCCGGTCGCCGCCGATGTAGAGGTGACGCAGCGCCAGGTCCCGCGGCCACGGCCGGTCCAGCAGCGGCTCGCTCAGCGGGGTGGCGGAGACGCACACCGTCACGGCGGCGTCGCGCAGCCAGTCGGTCAGCGCGGCGGGGTCCCAGCGGACGGCGTCCGGGGCGACGCACAGGGCCGCGCCGCAGACGAGCGGGGCCCACAGCTCCAGCAGGTGCGGGTCGAAGGCGACGCCGATCAGCAGACTGTGCCGGTCGCCGGGGCCGAGGCCCACGCGCTCGCGGTGCCAGCGCAGCAGGGCGCCCAGGGAGCGGTCGGAGACGGCGACGGCCTTGGGCGTGCCGGTGGAACCGGAGGTGAGGACGGTGTAGAGGGTGCCGGGCTCGGCGCCCCTGGCGCCCTCGGGGGAGGGGCCGAAGGCGGCGACGGCGTTCGCCGGGGCGTTGGCGCCCTCGACGGGCAGCGGCAGGGCGAGCCGCTCGGCCGACCGGTGGGTCTCCGGCAGCAGGTCGGGCTCGCCGATCAGACAGGCGACCCGCAGGTTCTCGGTGACGGCGGCGAGCCGGCGCTCGCCGGGCCGCGGCCCGAGGGGGAGGTAGACGGCGCCGAGCCGGGCGACGGCGATGGCCAGGGCGACCAGCGCGGCGGAGCGGTCCAGGCAGACGCCGACGATGTCCCCGGGGCGCACCCGCTCGCGCAGCGCGTCGGCCACGGCGTCGGCGGCGGCGTCCAGTTCGCCGTACGTCCATATGCGCTCGCCGTCGACCACGGCGGTGGCGTCCGGCGTACGGGCCACCCAGTGCTCGTACCACGCGAGGACGGTGTCGCCCGGGGCGGGGGCGGCGGGCACGGGTCCGCCGTGCGCGACGCTCGGCACGGGGGCCGACGGCTCGCCGTGTTCGCGGACGGCCGTCACGTCGGTCACGACCGTCGCATCGGTCACGTCGGCGTCCGTCACGCCTGCCGCATTCGTCACGTCGGTCAGTTCGGTCATCTCGGTCATATCGACTCCGTGGGCGCGGCCGTCGTCGTGCCGACGGCGGTCAGGGCGCGGGCCTGGTCGGCCAGCACCGGGTTCTGGAAGAGCAGGCGCAGCGGCGGGCGGGCGCCCAGGCGCGGCTCCAGCCAGGCGGCGAGCTGAGCGGCGAGCAGGGAGTGCCCGCCGACCTCGAAGAAGTGGGAGGACGCGGCGAAGCGGCCGTGGCCGAGCACCTCGCGCCAGCCCTCGGCGAGCAGCTCCTGCGCCGGGTCGTCGAAGGACTCGGGCGCCTCGTCCGCCGCGCCGCCGGCCGCGTCCGCCGCCGTGGCGGCGACGGGCAGTTCGGCGGCCAGCCGGGCCAGCGCCGCGCGGTGCGGCTTGCCGCCGGCCAGGGTGGGCATGGCGTCGAGCCGCACCCAGCGGCCCGGCACCAGCGCGCCGGGCAGCCGCCGGCCGAGGGCGGTGTGCAGCTCCCGCTGGTCGGGCTCGGTGTCGGCCTCCAGGAAGCCGATCAGCCGGGGGCCGCCGGGGGACTCGCGGTCCAGCACCACCGCGCACGACCGGCCGCCGAGCACGGCCGACGCGGCCGCCTCGATCTCCTCCAGCTCGATGCGGTAGCCGCGCAGCTTGATCTGGTTGTCGCGGCGGCCCAGGAAGCACAGCCGCCCGGAGAGGTCCCGGAAGCCCAGGTCGCCGGTGAGGTACACGCGGGCGCCGCCCAGCGCCTCGGGGCGGACGAAGCGGGCCGCGGTGGTCTCCTCGTTGCCGAGGTAGCCCTCGGCCAGGCCGACGCCGCTGATGGCCAGTTCGCCGACGGCGCCCGGCGGCAGCGGCCGCAGCCCCCGGTCGAGGACGTGCACCCGCTCGCCCGGCAGCTCGGTGCCGAGCGGGATCTCGGCGCCCGCCACCAGGTCGTCCCGGGAGACCTCGTGGACCGTGGAGCTGATGGCGGCCTCCGTGACGCCGTACACATTGAGTACCGTGGCGCCCGTGACGTCGAGCAGCCCGCGCAGCGCGTCGGCGGGGATGCGCTCGCCGCCGAGCGCGATCAGCCGGGGCGCCCAGCGCCCCTCGGCCAGCGCCGCGCACAGCTCCGCGCGGGTGGCGAGGAAGTAACTGGTCGGCAGGTTGGCGACGGTGACGCGGGCGGGGGCGAGCAGCTCGATCAGCTCGGGGCCCGTCGGCACCTCGCGCTCGGGGACCACGAGGCAGCCGCCGGCGTGCAGCGTGGGCAGCACCTCCTCGAGGGAGACGTCGAACGACGGCTGGGCGAAGAGCAGCACCCGGTCGCCCGGGGTGAGGGCGAACCGCTCGGCGGTGGCGACCATGTGCTCGGCGAGCGGCCGCGGGCCGACGGCCACGGGCTTGGGCACACCGGTGGAGCCGGAGGTGTGGATGATGTACGCCGTCCCCTCCAGCACCGCGGCGTCCACCGCGGCGGGGAAGGCCGCCGGGGCGGCGCCGTCCAGCGTCGCGACCGGCGGTCCGTCGGCGGGCAGCAGCGACGCGTGCTCGGCGGTGGTCAGCACCAGCGCGGGGCGCAGCCGCTCCAGCAGCAGCGCCAGGCGGGCCGCCGGGTCGCCGGGGGAGAGCGGCGCGTACACCGCGCCGCCGCGCAGACACGCCAGCAGCGCCACCACCGAGTCGACGCCGCGCGGCAGCACCGCGGCGACCGGCTGGCCGGGGCGCACACCGGCGGCCTTCAGCGCGTCGGCGAGCTCGGCCACCCGGCGGTCCAGGTCGCCGTACGTGATCTGGCGGGCGCCGATGAGCAGCGCGGGCAGCTGGGGGTCGTGCCGGGCGGCCGGGTCGAGCACCCCGGCCGGCGGCTGCGGGGCCGCGCCAGGGGCGGTCGTACCGGAAGCCGAGCCCGCGGTCGTACCGGCACCGGAGCCCGTGGCCGTACCGGAAACCGATCCCGTAACGGCAGCGAGGGCGCCGGACGACGCGTCGGCGGCCTCCTCGCGGTGCGCGGCCAGCGAGGCCAACGGCGCCTCGGGGTCGTCCAGATACGCCCGCAGCAGATCCAGCAGCCGCCCGGCGAGCAGCCGCGCCACGTCCTCGCCGAGGAGGTCGGCGTCGTAGTCCCACACCAGCGTCATGCCGGCCGCGCCCCGGCGCGGGTTGACGCCCCGCCGGTCGTCCGGCAGCAGCACGACGTCCAGGTCGAAGCGGGTGGTGCCGGTGTTGAACCCCTCGAACAGGGACACCTCCAGACCCGGCGTGTCGACCTCGGGCAGCACCGCGTCATGGGCGCTGAACATCACGCTGAACAGCGGGTTGTCGGCGCCGCTGGTGTGCAGCCCCAGCGCCCGGGTCAGCTCCTGCACCGGCACCTCCTGGTGCGGCAGGGCCCGGATGAGGGTGTCGGTGACCTCGTCCATCGCCTCCTCGGCCGACTCCTCGGGGGCCGGCCGCAGCCGCAGCGGGATGGTGTTGACGAACATCCCCACCGTCTGCTCGTGACCCTGCGGGCGGTTGCCGACGGCGGTGCCGATGACCGTCTCGGGCCGCCCGCTGTGCCGGCGCAGCAACTCGGAGAAGAGGCCGAGCAGCGTGGCGAACGGCGTGTGGCCCCGCTCCCGGGCGTGGGCGCGCAGCCGCTCGGCCAGGTCGGCGCCGATGGACTGCCGCAGCTGCCCGCCGTGGTGGCGCCGGGTGGCCCCCGGCCGGGTGAGACCGGGCAGCGGCAGGTCGAAGTCGGCGCCGCGCAGCTCCTTCTCCCAGTACGCCAGGGACTCGGCGCGCTCGGCGGCCCGGTCGCGCGCCGCGGCGGTCCGGACGTGGTCCGCGTACGAGGGGGCCGGCGGCAGCTCCACCCGCTCGCCGCGCACCCGCGCCGCGTACACGGTGAAGACGTCCTCCAGCAGGATCGCGAAGGAGTGCCCGTCGTGGACCAGATGGTGCTCGATGTGCACCAGCCGGTGGTGCCCCTCGGCCAGGCGGACCAGCGTCCAGCGCAGCAGCGGCGCCCGGTGGGTGTCCAGCGGGGTCTCGGCCTCGGTGCGCAGCAGCGCCTGGAAGGCGGCCTCGGGGTCGGCCTCGCCGGAGAGGTCCACGCTCCGGTAGTCGGGGGCGACCCCCTCGGCGACCCGCTGGCCGGGCACGTCGCCCGGGACGGCGACGAGTTCGAGCCGCAGGCCGGGGTGCCGGTCCAGGGTCGCGGCCAGCCCGGCGCGCAGCGCCTGCTCGTCGAGCGCTCCCCAGAGGTCCAGCACGGCGGTGAAGTTGTAGGCGCGGCTTCCTGAGTGCACTTGTTCGTGCAGCCAGACGATCTCCTGCGAGGAGGAGAGGGCGAACATCGGCCATCCCTGGTGTCGTCGGATCGATGGTGTGTGCCGGCCCCGGGCGGTCGGCCCGGTGCCGGTTCCTGCGTGGCGGCGCGCCCCGTGCGGGGGCGCGGCGCCGGCCGGGGGAGGGCGCGCCGGTGGGGCGCCGCTCCGGCCCGGTGGCTCAGCCGCCGTGTACGGCGGGTTCCGGCAGGCGGCCGCGGAGCGCGGCGGCCAGGCGGTCGAAGGCGTCGAGCGCGGCGTGCTCGGCGGTGACGGCGCGGTCCCAGACCATGCGCACCAGCAGTTCCTCGCCGTGGGCGACGGAGACCGCGAAGGGGGCGCGCACCGGGCGGCCGTCGACGTGCACCTCGCGGCCGGTGACGCCGCCCAGGCGCAGCGGCGCCCTGCGGCCGGTGTCGTCGACGGTGAGCATCCCGTCGAGCGCCCCGGACCAGGTGGCGCCGGCCGCGCGGGCCGCGTGCACGACCTCGTCGAAGGGGGCGTCGGCCCGGTCGAGGTCGTCCCACCAGGCGTCGGCGAGCGCGGCGGCGCGGTCCGCCCCCTCCGCGCCGTTCGCGGCGCCCGCGGCGGTGGTCGCGGCCGGGTGCACCACGGTGTTGAGGAAGCAGCCGATGACCGGGGGCGCGCCGGCGGGGCGGCCGCCCCACGGATAGCCGAGCGGCACGGTGTGCCCGGCGCCGTACAGCGCTCCGGCGGCGGCCGTGCAGGCGTCCAGGAGCGCGGGGAACGGCAGCCGGGCCGCGCTGCCGCCGGGGACGGTCAGCCGCAGCTCGGCGGCGCCGGTGGGCAGCCGGCCGCCGGTGCCGGTGGTGCCGGTGGGAGTGGCGTGGGCGGTCGGGCCCGCGGGGCGTGGGGCGCGGCTGCTGACGGCGCGCAGCCGCTCGCCCCAGTAGGCGAGCGCGGCCGGGTCGCCGGCCCGCGCCTCCGCCTCCAACTGGAGCAGGACGGCCGTCCGGTACGCGGACCGCTCCCGCTCCGCCTGGTCGGGCGCCACGTCGAGCGGCCCGAGGCCGGCGGCGTACGCGGCGCCGAGCTCCTCGGTGATGCGGGAGAGCGACTGGCCGTCGCAGGCCACGTGGTCGAGGGCGATGGCGAGCACCTCCTCGTCGGGGCCCGGGCCGGCGGCCTCGCCGTGCGAGGCGCCCGAGGCACCTGAAGCACCCGAGCCGTCCGAGGCACCCGAGCCGTCCGAGGCGCTCGGGCCGCCCTCACTGTCCGAGCCGCCCGAGGCGAGGAAGAGCCGCAGCGGCGACCCCTGGGCCGGCCAGGCGGCCAGGGCCCGGCGCAGCGCGCCGGCGAGGTCCTCGCCCGGACCCGGCGCCACGCGGGCGACCGGCACCTCGGGCGCGCCCAGCCGCTGCACGGGCGTGCCCCTGACGACCTCGGGACGGGCCCGCAGGGCCGGGTGCAGCGCGGCGACATGGCCGGCCGCCGCCGTCAGCCGGGCGACGTCCACGGTGCCGCGCGGAAAGGCGAAGAAGAGCGGTACGACGTCCGGGCGGCCGTTCGGGTCGAGCGAGCGGACCAGGATGAACCGGCGCTGCGCGCCCGTGACCGGCAGCGGCGCCCCGGGGTCGCCCGGGTCGCCGCCGGCGCCGGTGACCAGGCGCTCGTAGCGGTCGAGGTACTGGGTCGTGATGCTGTGTCGCACGGTTTCCTCTCTGGTGGTGGCGACGCGCGGTGGTGGTGGGCGGCCGAAGGGCGGGCGGCCGTGGCGGGCGGCGGTCCGGCGGCCGGGCCGGGCCCGGCCGGAACGGCAGGCCGAGCTCAGCCGGCGGAGGCCGCCGGCGCTCTCTCGCCCTCGCCCTTGCCCGGGCCGCCGGGACCGTCGCCGGAGTCGCCCTCGCCCCGGCCGCCGCGTGCCGCACCGGCCGCACCGGCCGCATCGGTGGCACCCGCGGCGCCGGTCGCTCCGCCCGCCGGGTCGTCCGGCGCCTCCGGCAGATCCCGCATGGTCCGCAGGGGCGAGCAGAGCAGCGGCAGCGGCACCAGCAGGAACCCGAGCGCGCACACCCACACCGCCGCCGTCGGCCCGGCGGCCCCCGCGATCGCCCCGCCCGCCAGCGCGCCGAGCGGCATGGTGCCCCAGACCAGGAAGCGGGCCGTGGCGTTCATCCGGCCCAGCAGCCGCGGCGGGCACAGCGTCTGACGGAAGCTGACCTGCGCGACGTTGTAGACCACCGCGCCGAAGAAGACGACGCCCGAGCCCACCGCGTACCAGATGGCGGCCGTGCCGCGGCCCGACAGCGGCCACAGCAGCGCGAACGGGCCGGTGACCAGCGAGGACAGCCAGATGATGCGGGCCTGCCCCAGGACCCGGGCCAGCCACCCGGCGCACAGCGCCCCGGCGAGCCCGCCCACCGCGGAGGCGGAGAGCATCAGCCCGATGGCGGCCGGCGGCAGCTCCAGCACCCGCACCAGGAACACCGTCTGCACCGCGAGCAGCAGCGCGGAGAAGAAGTTGCCCAGGCCCGTGGTGGTGACGATGACCCGCAGCAGCGGCTGGCGGAGGACGAAGCTCAGCCCCTCGCCGATGTCCTTCCGCAGGGACGCGCCGGGCACCGGTTCGGGCGCGGGCTCCCGGTGGCGGATGGCGAGCAGGAACAGCGCGGAGACGGCGTAACCGATGGCGTCGGCGACGATGGCCAGGTGGGCGCCGACGACCTGGACCAGGCCGCCGCCCAGGCCGGGGCCCGCCACCTGGGCCGAGGAACGCACCGTCTCCAGCGCGCCGTTGCCCTCCACCAGGCGGTCCTTGGGAAGCAGCGCCGGCAGATAGCTCTGGTGCGCGACGTCGAAGAAGACCGTGGCCACGCCGGTGATCAGGGCGACCGCGTACAGCTGGGCCATGGTCAGCGCCCCGGCGACGGCGGCGAGCGGCACACTGGCCATGGCCACCGCCCGCACCACATCGGCGCGGATCAGCACGGGCAGCTTCCGCATCCGGTCGAGCCAGGCCCCCGCCGGCAGTCCGACCAGCAGGAACGCGGCCGTCTCGGCGGCGGTGAGCAGCCCCACCTGGAAGGCGGGCGCGTCGAGTTCGAGCACCGCCACCAGCGGCAGGGCGACCAGGGTGACCTGGGCACCGATTTGGCTCGCCGCCGCTCCCGACAGCAGCAGACGGAAATCCCGGTGCTTCAACAGGCCACTCCGCCCGCTCTGGTGACAATCGCTCATTTGGCCGATGTTTGACTTCCTGTTGGGGAAGAGTCAAAGCGGGAAGCATGTTTCAGGACAGTATCTGTGGTGCCAGTCGATCGATGCCGGAAGATTTTGGTTGATTGCCGTCAGCGGCCGAATGAACTCCAGGGGCGCCCCGGGCCCGCGCCCGGCCCGGCAGGCCCCGCCGCCGCCCGCTGACCTGCGTCGACGCGGCGAGCGCCGACGGGGCGATTGTCCCCGTTCCGGCACTGTCCGAAAATCGAACATCCCTGGTCGCCTTGCGGACGTCCCTGACGCCTCGTGAGGTGCGGGACACATATGGGTGTTTTACGGGACGTGGGGGGTTCGCGAACGCCAAGACGCCCGCCGCCCCCGGGGGTGGGGCGACGGGCGTCGTCATGGGTGGTGGCGTCGTGGCGCCGGGTCCGGACCGCGGGCCGTCGGGCGCCGGGGTCGGGCCCCGGGCCGTCACACCTCCAGGGTGGGCCGGGTGCGGCGCAGCCAGTGGTCGAGGCTGAGCACCAGCTCACTGCCGGTGCGGAAGGCGGTGCCCGACTCGTCGGCGAGCGCCTCGGCGGCGGCCGCGGAGTCCAGCAGCTCGTGCACGGGCGCGTTCTTGTCGGCGAGCACCTCGTTCAGCGCGCCCCGCAGCGCGGTCGTGTACTGCGGGTCCTGCGTGCTCGGGTACGGGCTCTTGACCCGGTCGGCCACGGACTGCGGCAGCACGTCGCGGGTGGCGGCGCGCAGCAGGCTCTTCTCGCGGCCGTCGAAGGTCTTCATGGCCCAGGGGGTGTTGAAGACGTACTCGACCAGGCGGTGGTCGCAGAACGGCACCCGGACCTCAAGACCGACGGCCATGCTGGCCCGGTCCTTGCGGTCCAGGAGGAACTGGACGAAGCGGGTCAGGTGCAGATAGCTGACCTCGCGCATCCGCCGCTCCAGCGGCGGGACGTCGCCGTCGAGGTGGGGCACCTCGGTGAGCGCCTCGCGGTAGCGGGCCTTCTCGTATCCGGGAAGGTCGATCTTGGCCAACAGCGCGGAGTCGATCAGCGCGGGCCGGCCGCGGTCCGCTCCGGCGCCCGAGAAGGCCGAGACCGCGTTGTCCGCCAGCCACGGGAAGGTGTCCGCGTTGACCGCCCGCGGGTCGTGGAACCAGCGGTAGCCGCCGAAGACCTCGTCGGCCGACTCGCCGGAGAGGGCCACCGTCGAGCGCTCGCGTATCGCCTTGAACAGCAGGTACAGCGAGGTGTCGCCCTCGCCGAGGCCCACCGGCAGGTCGCGGGCGGTCAGCACCGCGGCGCGGTGCGCGGGGTTCATCAGATCGGCGGTGTCCAGCACGATGTCGGTGTGGTCCGTGCCGGCGTGCTCGGCCAGGGCGTGGGCGAACGGGGTGTCCTGGGTGCCGCGCAGGCTGTCCGGCCGGAAGTTCTCCGCCTGCCGGGCGAAGTCGACGGCGAACGAGCGCACCGGGCCCTGCCCCTGGGCGCCGAGCTGCCGGGCGGCCAGCGCGGTGATCGCGGAGGAGTCGAGGCCGCCGGAGAGCAGGGTGCACAGCGGCACATCGGCGATGAGCTGGCGGGCCACGATGTCGTCGAGCAGCTCGCGCACCCGCCGCACGGTGGTCTCCGTGTCGTCGGTGTGCTCGGCCGCCTCCAGCGCCCAGTAGCGGTGGTGCGTCAGGCCCTCGCGCCGCACCCGTACGATGTGGCCGGGCTTGACCTCGTACATGCCCCGGAAGACGGCGTGCCCCGGCGTCTTGGTGACGGCGATGAGCTCGGCGAGCCCCTCGGCGTCCACCACCGGCCGCACCGACGGGTGGGCCAGGATCGCCTTGGGCTCGGAGCCGAAGAGCACGCCGTCGGACGTCGGGTAGTAGTAGAGCGGCTTGATGCCCATCCGGTCGCGGACCAGCAGCAGTTCCTGCTCGCGCGGGTCCCAGATGGCGAAGGCGAACATGCCGTTGAGGCGGGTGGCGAAGTCCATGCCCCACTCGAGGTAGGCGTGCAGCACGACCTCGGTGTCGCTGTCGGTGCGGAAGGCGTGGCCGAGGCCCTTCAGCTCGGTGCGCAGCTCCCGGTAGTTGTAGACCTCGCCGCTGTACGTCATGGCGAGCAGCGTGCGGCCGTCGCCCTCGGCGGTCATGGGCTGCTTGCCGCCCTCGAGGTCGATGACGGCGAGCCGGCGGTGGCCGAGCCCGGCGTGCCGGTCGAGCCATACGCCGCCGGCGTCCGGGCCGCGGCAGAGCATCGTCTCGGTCATCGCGTCGAGGGTGGACCGCTCGCGGGTCAGGTCGCGGTCGTAGGCGATCCATCCGGCAATACCGCACATGGGTGTGGTCTCCTTCTCCGATCGGCGGCCCCGGATGGGTGTGTCCGGAGCACGAGTTGCCCCCGTCGTACGGCCCGGGGGTCGCCGGACCGACTGGAGTGATCACCGTACGCCCAAGTAGGTGTATGTGCCAACCATCAATTTTGGGTCGTGGTGCCGGGCCCGCTTCGAGAGGCGGCCGCGATGCCCTCCAGCAGCATGTCCAGGCCCGTGTCGAACGCCGCGGCGGGGTCCCGCTGCGCGGCGTTCGCGACGATGTGGGCGAGCGTCGGATAGGCGCCGGACGCGAGTACGCGGTTGAGGTACGGGCCGGCCGCCGCCTGCCACTGCTGTTCCGTGAGGCGGCTGGCGCGCTCCGCGCGCCGGTCCGCGATCTCGTGCCGGATCACGCCGAGGACGTACGCGTTCACCGTCTCCATGGACCGCATGAGGGCGCTCGCGTCGTCGCCCAGGCCGGGCGCGGAGCGCAGCGCGGCCGCGGTCGCCTCCAGGTGGCCGATCGCCGCGGGTCCCAGATGCGGGCGTCCGCCGAGGAGGTCGGCGAACCACTCATGGCGGAGGGCGGCGTCCCTGGTGCCGCGCGCGAGGGACCGCACCCTCGCCCGCCAGTCGCCGGCCGTCGGCTCCGGCACGCGGATCTCCCCGTAGACCGCGTCCACCATCAGATCGAGGAGTTCCTCCTTGGTGTCCACATAGCGGTAGAGCCGCATCGGCCCCGCGTCCAGGGCCGCCGCGACCTTGCGCAGCGACACCGCCTCCAGTCCGTCGGCGTCCGCCAGGCGCATCGCGGCCCGCACGATCCGCTCGCGGTCCAGCGGGCTCGGTGTCGACCGTGCCGGCGGCTCGGGCCGCTCCCAGATGAGCATGTGCTCCATCACCCCTCTTCCCTCGTGATCGATACAGTGTATTGTGCAATACAGTGTATCGACAAAGGAGCGCACCATGACGCGCACGAACCCGCGCATCGCCATCGTCGGAGCCGGGCCCGCCGGCCTCGTCCTCGCCCGCGTGCTGCACCGGCACGGCATCGAAGCCGTCGTGTACGAACGCGACGCCTCACCCGCCGCCCGCGCCCAGGGCGGCATGCTCGACCTCCACCCCGACAGCGGCCAACGCGCGCTGCGCGAGGCCGGCCTGGAGGCGGAGTTCCTCGCCGTGGCCCGGCGCGAGGGCCAGGACCTGCGCCTGCTCGACCACACCGGGGAACTCCTGCTGCGGCAGGACACCCCCGACGACGCCCCGCTCGACCGACCCGAGGTCGACCGCGCGGACCTGCGCGCGATGCTCCTCGGCTCCCTGCCCGCGCACACGGTCGCCTGGGGCCGCGCCTTCCGGCGCGCCACGGCACTGCCCGACGGCCGCCACCGCCTGCACTTCGCCGACGGCGGCACCGCCGAGTGCGACCTGCTCGTCGGCGCGGACGGCGGCAACTCGCGGGTGCGCCCCCTCGTCACCGACGCTCGGCCGGCGCATCTCGGCGCCCACAGCTTCGAGTTGGGCATACCCGACATCGACCGCACCCGGCCCGACCTGGCCGCCATGGTCGGGCGCGGCAACTACTGGGCGCTGGGTCCCGGCCGGGCACTGGCCGCGCAGCGCAACGGCGACGGCCGCGTGCGCGTCCACCTCACCTTCCGGGGGCCCGACGACTGGCTCGCCACCTGCGGCATCGACCTCGATGACCCGGCCCGCGCCCGGGCCCTGCTCAAGGAGCGGTTCGCCGACTGGGACCCGCGGTTCACGGAACTCATCGACGCGTGCGACGACACCGTCGTCTCCCGCTCCGTCACCGCCCTGCCGATCGGCCTCACCTGGCCCCACGTGCCCGGCGTCACCCTCCTGGGCGACGCCGCCCATCTGATGCCGCCCGTCGGCCTCGGCGCGAACATGGCCCTGCTCGACGGAGCGGAACTCGCTCTCGCGATCGCCGCGAGCCCCGACGACCCCGACGCCGCCGCGCACCGCTACGAGACGGCGATGTTCCCCCGCGCCGAGGAGGCGGCACGCGAATCCGCCCGCATCCACGCCCTCCTCATGGGCCCGGACGCGGCCCGGCAGCTCCTGACGGTACTGAGCCCCCCGGAGCCGCCGACCGCCCCGCCGACTCACGGCGCCCTACGGGACGCGTCGTAAACCGCCCACGCGAGGCCGGTGCCCGGGCCCGACGGCCCGCCGCCGCTATCGGCGGGCCGGAGGGGGCGCGTCGACGGAGACCTTCTCCGCTCCGATCCGCCGCATGCGCTCCGTGCCCCATTGCGCCAAGGGGGCCAACGCCGCGTTGAGCGAGACGCCGTGCTCCGTCAGGGAGTACTCCACCTTCGGTGGCACCTGGTGGTACACCTCGCGGTGCACGAGCCCGTCCTCCTCCATCTCCCGCAGATGCTGGATCAGCATCTTCTCGCTGACGCCCGGCAGGCCGCGGCGTAGCTCGGCGAACCGGCGGGTTCCGTAGTGGTGCAGCTCCCACAGGATCAGCGACTTCCACTTGCCGGCGACCACGTCCATCGCCGCGTCGATGCCGCAGAAGTAGGGACCACGTCGTGCCGTCGGTGCCATCCCGCCCCCTCCTGGCGGTACTTACCTTCAGGTGAGTACCCCACTAATTAGTCCGTACTGGTCAACCCTATCGGCAGCGGCGAGGATCAAGGAGAACGAACGAGCCGACGAACGAACTCGAAGAGGAATCACGGCACATGACGACCAACAACAACAGCGTCCAGGTGAGCGTTCTCGGGCTGGGCGCGATGGGCAGCGCTCTCGCGGACGCCCTGCTGAAGGCCGGCCACGCGACCACGGTCTGGAACCGCACACCGGGGAAGGCGGACGCCCTCGTGGCCCGGGGCGCGCAGGTCGCCGCCACGGCCGGCGACGCGGTCAGGTCCGGCCGGCTGGTGATCGCGTGCCTGCTGGACCACGCATCGGTCCACGAGGTGCTCGATCCGCTCGCCGACGAGCTGGCCGGACGAACTCTGATCAACGTCACCACGACGTCCCCGGCCGAGTCGCGGGAGTTGGCCGCCTGGGCCGCCCGCGCCGGGATCGCGTATCTGGACGGCGGCATCATGGCCGTGCCGCACATGATCGGCCGGCCCGGGTCATCGGTCCTCTACAGCGGATCGGCCGATGTCTTCCACCAGTACGAGCCGCTGCTCGAACTGTGGGGAGCCAGCACCTACTTCGGCGAGGACGCCGGGCTCGCGTCCCTGTACGACCTCGCCCTCCTCGCGGGCATGTACGTCATGTTCGCCGGATTCCTGCACGGTGCCGCCATGGTCGCCCCGGTCGGCGTGACGGCGAGCGAGTTCGCCACCCGGGCCGCCCCGTGGCTGACCGCCATGACCGGCGCCTTCCAGGGGTTCGCCGAGGTCGTCGACGGCGGTGACTACACCGTCGAGAGGCAGCAGAGCCTCCTCTTCTCCGACCTCGGCCACATCCTGGCCGCCAGTGCCGACCAGGGCATCAGCACCGAGGTGGTCGCCATGGTCCAGCGGCTCATCCGACGGCAGATCGACGCCGGTCACGGAGAGGAGGGCTTCGCCCGCATCATCGAGAGCATCAAGCAGCCGGGCTGAGCGCCGTGCGGCCGCACGACCGGCCCGCCGGCGGCCCGCCGCCACCGGATGGATCACCGAGGAGCGCGGGCCAGCATGTGCGCGTCGAGGAAGCCCCGCTCGGAGGCCGGGTCGTGGAGCAGCCGGGCGAACGGGACGAACCCGGCCCCGGCCAGCAACTCGGCGAACCGGTCCGCCGGCCAGCTGTAGGCGGGCGTCACCTTGTGGTCGAAGCGGACCGGATCGGGCCCGTCGGTCGCGAAGAACGAGACCAGGAGCAGGCCACCCGGTGCCAAAACGCGCGCCTGTTCGGCGAGCAGCGCGGGCAGCTCGCCCGGAGGTGTGTGGATCATCGAGTAGTGGGCCAGCACGCCGCCGAGCGCGCCGTCCTCCACCGGCAGGGCCTCCATCCGCGCCTCGTCGAACCGCAGCGCCGGATGGGCCCGCCGGGCGTGGTCGACCATGGCCGGGGAGAGGTCGAGCCCGAAGGCGTCCAGCCCCAGGTCGTGCAGCATGGCCGTCAGGTGGCCGGGACCGCAGCCGACGTCGGCCGCCCGCGGGTTGCCCGTCCCGCGCACCAGCTCGGCGAAGGTGCTCACCATGGCCCGCGCGAACGGCTGGGTCTCCAGCCGGTCGGCGAACATCGACGCGTACAGTTCGACGATCCCGTCGTAGGCCGCCCTGGTCTCATCCTGATGCTCCACCACGGGAGCGAAGCTAACATCCGCCCCTCGGGCCGTATCTCCCGCCCCGGCGGGACCGCCGACCCACCGTGGCGGCGACGGTCAGCCGGGCAGGAAGCCCCGCAGGACCTTGCCCTCCGTGGAGAGCAGTCCCTTGGCATAGTCGAAGCGGGGGCACCGCGAAAAGATCAGATACAGGTATTTGAGGTTTTCCGCGAACCACCAACCCGGCGTCAGGTCCCCGAGCTTCATGGGCCGCGTCGTGACGTCACTGGCCACGGTGTAGCCGTTCGCGACCCGCAGATGTTCCCGCATCGCCGTGAAATACGCATAGGCGGTTTCCTTGTACACGGACTCGCCCGTGAGCTGCCACAGGTCGAACGAGGAGTTCACGTACTCCGGCCGCAGATCATTGGCGCGGTGGGCCGGCGCGAGCCCGGCGGGGTCGATTTCCTCCGGCAGCACGGGGTAGACCTTCAGCACATCGGTCCAGGAGCGGTAGAAGGCCACCCCCTCCGTCATGTTGCCGCCCTTGGCGAGCAGACCCGCGTAGAAGGCGCCCAGCTCCGACTGGCGGCTGCCGCGCCGGGCGCCCGTCGCCGGATCGACCCGCTGGAACCACAGCCGGCCGCCCTCCTGGTACGCCTGCCGCTTGAGCACGGCGTCCGTCAGCGTCCGGTACCAGGAGAGCAACTGGGCGTCGCCGAGGAGCTCCCCGCCGGCCCACAGATATTCGTAGAACGAGTCCACCGGGGGATTGGGCGCGATGGAGTCCGTCTGGGTCCAGCGCCCGTTCTCCGCGTTGATCCGGGTGCCGAGCAGATCGAGCGAACTGCGCCGGGCCATGACCGCCCGATACGCCCGCATCGACGCGTCGTAGTACTTGGCATCGCCGGTCAGCCGGGACAGCAGACCGAATTCCATGACATTCGTGCCCACCTCCGCCAGCGGTACGTCCGAACCGCTGACCGCGCCCGTACGGAGATTGACCCGGGTGAACGGAATGCCGGTGGGGGAGGCGGTGAACGCCGGCAGCAGCCGGTTCGCCAGCTCCCGGCAGCGGTCCAGCAGCGCCTTGCGCCCGGTCGCCAGGTGGGCCGCGAGCAGCCCCCCGACCATGCGGATGATCATCTCGAAGACGTGCACATCGGCGTCCTGCGCCACGTCCAGCTCGTTCTCCAGCCAGGCACAGCAGCGCTGGACCTCGTGGTCCTCGCCCATCAGATGGAGCGTGTCCAGCGCCTCGGCGATGGAGAGCCCGAACGTCCGGCCCCGGACGAAGAAGTCGTTGCGCCCCTCGCTGACCGGACGGATCTCGTCGTAGCCCCAGGCGGTGTTCACATAGCCGTACCAGCTGTGCAGGAACTCCTCGCGGATCTCCCGGGCCACGGCGGCGTCGTCGAGCGGCGCGACCTCCGGGCGGCGCCGGGCACCGGCGAGGGTGCCGTGGGCCGTCGGCGCGACCGCGCCCAGCGCGGCGCCGGCGCCGACCGCGGCGGCCCCGAGCAGGGCCCGCCGGCGTGGCGCCGGCCGTCCGGAAGCGGTGGCCGCCCCGGCCGTCCCGGGCGAAAGCGGATGAAGTCCCATGGCTCCCAGACATTAAGTGATGGGAGCGCGATTTCCCGGTATCGAATCACGAGCGCGGCCCTCCGACCGCGAGGGTCCGCCCCGGGGGTGACACGGGGCGCCCCCGGCAGCGCTCACGGGCACGGCCGCCCCCGGGGGCCCGCCGGGTCAGAAGCCCGGGCGGCGGCGGCCCCAGACGCGGTCGACCAGCGCCTGGAGGCGGCCCACCGCCCGGTGCAGCGGGGTGCGCCGCGGCGGGCGCAACTGCGAGACCCGGTCCAGCTCCTCCGCCAGCCACTGCGACCGCTTCTGCGTGTCCAGCTCGTTGAGCAGCCGGTCGATGTTGGCCAGCAGCGCGCCGTGCAGCTCCCACCGCTCCGGCTCCCGCTCCCGCTCCGCCACCAGCAGCCCCGCGATGATCTGCCGGTCCTCCCGGCCGCAGGACAGGGCGTGCGCCAGTTCCTCCTCGGCCTGCTCGGCGTTGGCGCTGACCTGGGCCGTGATCAGCCGGCCGAAGCTGTCGACGGCGTCGGCCAGATGGTTGCAGAGCACCCCGAGGGCGGTGGCCACCTCCCCGGAGTACACCCGCTGGCCCTCCCGCTCCGTCGACAGGTCCGTCATCGACCGGCACAGGGTGCGCAGCACCACCGCGCAGATCTCCAGGGTGTCCAGCCCGCTGCGCAGCACGATCCGGGTGAGCATGCCCTGGCGCACCCGGGGGTTGAGCCGCATGCTCTCGTCCGCGCGATTGAGCGCGGCGTCCACCCGCGCGATGTCGTTGTCGACCGCGCGCGCCTCGAACAGCCAGTTCGCCGCCTGGTCCCGGGTGGCGCCCTGGTCCACCTCGCGGCCGATCCGCTTGAGCAGGGCCCGCATCCGCCCGGCCAGGTCCTCGATGGCCTCGCCCGCCGGCTGCACCAGCACCGGCGGCGCCACGAACGCGTTGAACATCACGCCCGTCACGGCGCCGATGAGGGTCTCGGCCACCCTGCCCCACGCCGTCTGCGCCACATGGGCCACACCGAGCACCAGCATGGCGCTGATCGCCACCTCGGGGACGAACTCGTCCACCCGCAGCAGATGACCGAGCACCAGCGAGGCGAGGATGAGCAGCCCCAGGCTCCACCAGCTCATGCCGACCAGGGCGCTGAACGCGGAGGCGATGAGCACGCCCGCCACCACGCTGACCACGCGCCGCAGCCCGGAGGTCAGCGTGGCGTACAGGCTGACCTGGACCACCAGCAGGGCGGTCAGCGGCGCCAGCAGGGGCGCGGGCTCGTCGGTGAGCCACAGCGCGGCGGCGAACGCCAGCACGGACGCCACCGTGCAGCGCACGGTCTGCGCCGCCACCGTGTCGTGGCGCCACCATGCGAGGTCTACAACGTTCGTCACTCCCGGCACGGAGTGCATGTATCCCCGTTCGTGCGCGATTACGCCCGTTCGTGACCGGTTACGCTCGCTTCGCGCGGCTCCGAGCGGGCGAGTGGCGGCGCACGCCACCCGGACGGCGCAGTGCCCGCGCCGTCGGTCAGGCGATCGAGGCGGCGACGACGGCCGCCACCGAGAGATTGCACGAGCAGGTCACCCAGACCGCCGGGTGCGGCTCCTCCTCGACGAGCAGGGCACCGAGCTTGCCGGGCGTGAGCACGTCCACGACCACGAACGCCAGCGCCATCAGCACCAGCCCCAGCAGGCCGTAGACCGCGGTGGAGGCGAGCCCCTTGCCAAGGGTGTCGTAGGTGGTCCAGATGGAGGTGAAGACGATGCCGCCGATGCCGAGCAGCGCGGAGCTCAGCAGCAGGGCGGCGTTGCGGTTGCGCTCGATCCAGATCTGCCGGCTCAGTTTGCCGGGGGTGAGCAGGTCCACCAGGCCGATGCCGAGCACCAGCAGGACCACGCCCAGGGCGCCGAAGAGGGCGGCCGCGCCGAGCCCGTCGAGTATGTCGCTCATCTGCTGTCCGTGTTCCTTCGTGCGTCGTGCTCAGGTCAAAAGTCAGGTCAAAAGATCGCCATGAAGGTACCGCATGGCCCGCCGGCCGGGGCCCCGCGTGCCGCACCGGTTCCGCTCGGGCCCGTGGCCCTCTTCTCGGGCCCCGCGCCAGGGGTCGATGATGAGGACCTGTCAATGGTTTCCCAGGGATCGCACGAGGTGTCCTCCGCCTCGGGAGTCGAGGAGAACCCATGTCCGTACGCACGTGGTGGCGTTCGATGGCGGTACTGGTCGCGGTGGTGACGGGGGCTCTGGTGCTGTCGGCCGCCTCCCGGGGCGGCGAGGCGGCCGAC
>NZ_JBPQTV010000059.1:0-25234 GCF_051386515.1 Streptomyces sp. URMC 123
GCCTCGGTGGGGGCCTGGGCGGCAGCGGCGGCAGCGGTTCCGGCGGTTCCGGGCGCGGTTCCGGGCGTGGTTCCGGGCGTGGGGGCGGTCGGGCTCATGCGTCGGCCTTTCGCGGGGAGAGGGTGTCGACGATCATCTGCTGGGCGTCCGTGAGATAGCGGACCAGTTCCGCCTCCGCGCGCTCGGTCTCCCCGGACTCCAACAGGTGCAGCAGCAGCCGGTTCCGGCGCAGGAACGGTTCGTGGAACCGGCGGGGCGAGGGCATGGCGAGGAACCCCAGGCGCAATTCGGCCATGAGCCGCCCCAGGTACTCGTCCAGCCGCGGGCTGCCCGCCAGGGCGCCGAGCGCCCGGTGGAAGCGCAGGTCACAGGTGCCGACCGCGCCCCAGTCGCCGGTTCGGGCCGCGCTCTCGCCGCCGGTGACCGCCTGGGCGACGGCGGCCAGCCGCTCCCGGGGGGCGCCCGGCGCGGCCCGTACGCCCGCCGTCTCCAGCGCGATCCGGACGGTGTAGATGTCCGTGACGTCCGCCACGGTGAGTTCCCGGACGAAGACCCCACGGTTCATCTCGTGCACCACCAGTCTCCCGTGGGCGAGCAGCCGGAAGGCCTCGCGCAGGGTGTTGCGGGAGACCCCGAGCGCGGTGCCGAGCGCCTCCTCGGACAGGCGGGTGCCCGGTGGCAGCGCTCCCTCGGCGATCCGGTCGCGCAGCACGTCGGCCACCCGCTGGGCGGTGCTGGCGCGACCGATCAGCGGCCGGTCGGCGATCAGCCGTGCGAAGGGGTCGTTCGTGCCGGACTGCGGTGCGATGCGATCCATGAAGTCCCTCGGGGGTCAGCGGTGGTTGACGCGTCGTACACGATCGACGTCGGTCCCGATCGTTCCCCGTCGCTCGCCGAGCGACGGAAAAACGGTCATGAACGGCGGCAGGAAAGGAGAATACGCCCAGAAAGAAGCCTTGTGGGATTGTTGAACAACATCCTAGCCTCAGGGCGACCTCCTCGACCGATCCGGCCGGGACCAACACGCGGAAGGTAAGGATCGTGATCGTTCTGCTCGGGGTTCTCGTGGTCGTCGTCGGGTTCGCGACCCGGCGCAACTCTCTGCTCGTGGTGGGCGTGGCCGGCATCGTGACCGGACTGCTCGGCGGGCTGTCGCCGGGGGAGGTGCTCGCCGCCTTCGGGTCCGGCTTCGCCTCCAGCCGCCCGGTGACCATCTTCGCCATCACCCTTCCGGTGATCGGGCTGTTGGAGCGGTACGGGCTGCAGGAGCAGGGCCGCACCCTGGTCGCCCGCTTCGCCAGGCTCACCACCGGCCGGTTCCTCGCTCTCTATCTGGGGCTGCGCCAACTGACCGCCGCCCTGGGGCTGATCAGCATCGCCGGGCCCGCCCAGACCGTGCGCCCGCTCGTCGCGCCCATCGCGGAGGGCGCCGCCGAGAAGAAGCACGGCCGCCTGACCGACGCGGCGCGGGAGCGGATTCGTTCGTACTCCTCCAGCGCCGACACGGTCGGGCTCTTCTTCGGTGAGGACTGTTTCCTCGCCGTGGGATCGATCCTGCTCATCACCGGCTTCGTGAACACCACCTACGACCAGCACCTCGAACCGCTCCACCTCGCCCTCTGGGCGATCCCCACGGCCCTGTGCGCCTTCGCCATCCACGGCGCCCGGCTGCTGCGCCTGGACCGCACCCTGGAGCGCGAGCTGGCCGCCTCCGCCGCCCCGCCCGGTCCCCCGGACGGCACCCCGGCCGGCGGCACCCCCGGCACCGGTACCGAGGAGGCGGCCAAGTGATCAGGGCGGAGTGGTTCTACTGGCTCGTGGGAGCCGTGTTCCTGGCCATGGCCGCGCAGATGGCCGTGGACCGTACGAACCCCCGGCGGCACGGCAGCGCCGCCTTCTGGGGGCTGTTGGGGGCGGGGTTCGTCTACAGCACCTGGGTCGTCGACAAGAGCGCCCCCGCCGAGCCGCTGGGCGCCGCCGTCCTGGTGATGGTGGGGCTGGCGGGCTTCGGCTTCACCGGGCGCGGCCGGCCGCGCACCGACGCCCCGGAGAAGCGCGCGGCGTCCGCCGCGCGCCTGGGCAACAAGCTGTTCGTGCCGGCGCTCACCATTCCCCTGGTCGCCCTGGTGTGCGCGGTGGTCGTCAAGGAAATGCGCATAGGAGGCGAGCCCGTACTGCAGAAGGGCAGCGAGACCGTGCTCGGCGTCGGTATCGGCGCGGTGGTGGCGCTGGTGGTCGGCATGCTGGTGGTGGGCGAGCGCCGGCCGACCGCGCCGGTGCACGCGGGACGTTCGATGCTGGAGGCGATGGGATGGGCGCTGCTGCTGCCGCAGCTTCTGGCCACTCTCGGCACCATCTTCCAGACCGCGGGGGTCGGGAAGCAGGTGGGGCGGATCACCTCCGCCGTACTGCCCGAGGGCATGCTCTTCGTCGCCGTCGTCGTGTACTGCGTCGGCATGGCCCTGTTCACCGTCGTGATGGGCAACGCCTTCGCCGCGTTCCCCGTGATGACGGCGGCCGTCGGCTGGCCGGTGCTCGTCGAACAAAGTCACGGTAACCCGGCCGTGGTACTCGCGGTCGGCATGCTCGCCGGGTTCTGTGGCACGCTGTGCACCCCGATGGCGGCCAACTACAACATCGTTCCGGCCGCCCTGCTGGAACTGAAGGACCAGTACGGCCCCATCAAGGCGCAGATTCCCACCGCGGGCGCGCTGCTGGCCTGCAACATCGTCATCATCACCGTCTTCGCCTTCTGAGGAGGTCCGTAAGTGACCCGGGTGCTCCTGACCGGATTCGAGCCGTTCGCCGGGGAGGTGGTCAACCCCTCCTGGGAGGCGGTCTCGCTCGCCGCGAAGGAGGCGCCCGAGGGGCTGGAGGTGGCCACCGCCCGGCTCAGCTGCCTCTTCGGCACCTCACTGGAGGAGCTGCGGGAGGCGGTCGGGCGCACCGATCCGGAGGTGGTGATCTGCGTGGGACAGGCCGGCGGGCAGCCGGACATCGCCGTCGAACGGGTCGCCATCAATGTGAACGATGCCCGCATTCCGGACAATGCGGGGCGTCAGCCCATCGATGAACCCGTGGTCCCCGGCGGCCCGGCCGCCTACTTCGCCACCCTTCCGGTGAAGGCGTGCGTGGCGGCGCTCCAGGAGGCGGGGCTGCCCGCCTCCGTCTCCCAGTCCGCCGGCACCTACGTCTGCAACCACGTCTTCTACGGGCTGATGCACCTCATCGCCACCGAACGGCCCACGGTGCGCGGCGGGTTCGTCCATGTGCCGTTCGCGCCCGAACAGGTCGTGGCCGGCGGTCGGCCGGCGCTGCCGGTGTCGCTGGTCGCCGAGGGGCTGCGCGGCATCCTCACGGTCGTCGCCACGCGCACCCAGGACATTGTGGCGGTCGGCGGCGCCACGCACTGAGGCGTACGGCGTCCCGCGCTGTGTGGCGTACGGCCCCGCGCCGAGGCGTACGGCGCCCCGCGCGGCCGCCGCCGGGCGGGGCCCCATCCGCGCCGTTTCGACCGTTGTCAGTGCGAGGTTCTAGTCTGTGCGTCGTGACTTCGCACGCCCCGGATCTCGCTCCGCCCCAGCTCAGTGGGGCACAGCCCGCCGCGGCGGCCCGCCCGGCGCCGGGCCCGGCCGCCGACGAGGGGCTGGCGCGACGGCTGCGCGCGCTCGCCTGCACCGCGCCGCTGCACGACCTCGATGTGCGCAAGGCCAACCTCGCCGGGGAGTACGGAGGCTACGCCATGGCCGAGGTGGCGCTCGCCGCCATCGACCTCGTCACGCTCACGATGGACTTCGACACCGGCGCGGACCACGAGGACATCGTGGCCCGGCTGCTGCCCCGGGTCTGCGCCCAGGCACCGGCCCGGCCGGCCGCCGAGCACGAGCGGGTCGCCCGCTGGGTGCTGGAGAACCTGATCAACGTCGGCAGCGTGGACCGCGGCTTCCGCGCGGTCTACGGCACCTTCGGCCCCGACGGCGCGTACGTCCGCCGGGACTACGACTTCAAGCTCATCGAAGAGGTGCCCGGCCCCGGCGGCAGCGTCTATCTGCGCACCACCGACGAGGCCGTCAACGTGCTCGTCGGCGCCCTCGACACCGATGTGACCAGCGCCCAGATCGCCGCCGAGGTGAAGCTGGAGGTGCTCATCAGCCGGGGCCGGCTGGCCGACGCCCAGCTCGCCGCCGAGCAGGCGCGCTACCGCACGGTCCAGTACGCCGAGACGCTCCGCAAGACCCTCGACGCCACCCGGCGCAACGTCCGCGCCGTCGACTGGCTGCGCACCGTGCCCGACATGATCGCCGAGGCGCTCGACCACGTCGCCGAGCGCTACCGCCACGAGAACGCCATCCTCACCAACATCCGCAAGGCCCGGGACGAGGCGGAGGACCCCGAGCACAAGCGGCGCGCCGCCGAGCTCGTCGACATCGTCAAGGACTGCATCCGCCGCCACACCCAGCTCCAGTCCCGGCTGCTGGAGGCCGGCCCGCTGTTCCGCGCCGAACAGGACCGGCAGGCGTTCGCCACCCCCGCCGCCCGCGCCGGCCTCGATCTGTACGGGCAGCTGATCGCACCCGTGCTGCCCCTGCCGGTCGAGCGGGCCACCCGCGTCACCGACGCCTTCTTCGCCCGGGGCGCCGGCCTGCGCACCCCGCCCGCCGTACGGGTCGGCGACCTCGTGGACATACTCCTCACCCCGCCGGCCGAGCGCGAACACCTCGGCGCCGAGATGCCCGAGCCCGACCTCATCGCCACCCCCGACGACAGCCGCTTCAGCGAGGAGCAGCTCGCCGCCGCCACCGAGCTGCTCGACCTGCCCCCGGATGCCCCCCGCCGGCTGTCCGGCCTGCTCGCGGAGGCCCGCCGGCGCGACCCCGAGCTGCCGTATCTGGTGGCCCTGCTCGCCGTCCACGCCGCGAGCCCCCCGGTCGGCACCGCCTACCGCCAGGGGGAGGAACGGCTGCTCTTCGCCGTCGACGACGGCACCGAACTCGACGACCCCGAGTTCGGCGGCGCCGACCTCATCGTGGGCACGGCCCTGCTGGACGCGGCGGGGATGGCCGCCGACCGCCAGGAGGCGACATGAGCCGGCCCCCCGCACGCCCCGAACCGTCCGTGAACCTCGTACATCCCGAACCGCCCGTACGCGCAGGAGCGACCACCGTGACCGAGTACGACGACGCCGACGCCCCGGAGCGGCCGGAGGCCGGGCCCGTCGGCGCCCCCGAGGGCGGCCCTGCGGCCGGCGGGGCCGTCACCCCGGCCGACGCCGCGGACGCCGCGCGCCTGGTCGCCTTCGGGCTCCAGCCCAAGCTGCTGCCCGCCCGCGACGCGGAGTACGCCGAACTGCTGCGCCGCCACCGCGACGACCCCGCCTTCGCGCGCCTGGCCGACGCCGTGGCCGCCGGCCTCGGGCTGGTCGTCCTGGAGGTGTCCACCCGCGCCGGAATGGCCGTCGCCGCCGCCGAGGACTCCGTGTTCTCCGTGCGGATGGGCGACTACGCCCGCCGGGCCGCCGCCGACTCCGCCGACCGCTTCCTGCACGGCCTCGCCCACCTCGCGGTGGCCGCCATGGCCTTCCCGCGCCCCGAGGACCTCGCCGACGACGGCTACATCGGCCGGATCACCGTCAACGGCGTCGACGCCTTCGTCCGCCAGGCGTGCCGGCGGCTGGAGGAGCGCGCCGCCGCGGAGGGCGAGAACACCGACCCCACCAGCGACGCCCCCGGGCTGGAGGCCGCCTGGCGGGTCTACGCGCGGCGCAGCGCCACCGGCGCCACCAAGGACGCCCGCCGGCTCGCCAGCTCCACCACCGGCATCGTCGCCAAGGCCGTCACCTTCCTCACCGAGTCCGGATTCCTCCAGCGCACCGGCGACGACGCCGGGGGCGCCTACCGCACCACCGCGCGCTACCAGCTCCAGGTGCGGGACATGGCCGGCGGCGCGGCCCTGAGCGAGCTGCTGGAGCTGGGCGTCGTCCCGGTCGGCGACGGCACGCCCACCCTGCTGCCCCCGGACGCGTCGGACGACCTCGAACTCGTCGCCGACGCCGGGCTGCCCTTCCACTCCTGACCGCCCCACCCCCGGCCCCGTCCTCGCGCCCGCCGCGCCCGCCCCACGCCTTTCCCACAACCAACGAGAGTCCGCCGCCATGTACGAGCTGTCCCGCGTCCGCCTCTACTCCATCGGCCCGGCCGGTGCGCGCTACGCCGACACCGTGCTGGACCTGCGCGGAGTCGGCGAGCCGGTGGCCGACCCCGCGCCCGCGCAGGCGGACTTCTTCGAGGACGAGCCCGTCGGCCCGCCGCGCCGCCCCGCGCCCGCGGGCGTGCTGTTCCTGGAGAACGGCGGCGGCAAGTCGGTGCTGCTCAAGCTGATCTTCTCGGTGATGCTCCCCGGCCACCGCAATACCCTGGGCGGCGCCAGCTCCGGCGTGCTGCGCAAGTTCCTGCTCGCGGACGACTGCGGCCATGTCGCCCTGGAGTGGCAGCACACCGTCACCGGCGAGTGTGTGGTCGTGGGCAAGGTCAGCGAGTGGCGCGGCCGCCAGGTCTCCAACGACCCCCGCAAGTTCGCCGAGGCCTGGTACTCGTTCCGCCCCGGGCCCGGGATGAGCCTGGACTCGCTGCCGGTCGCCGAGTCCACCGCCGTACGGCCGCCGGTCGAGGGCGTCTCCGGCGCCCGCGGCCGCCGCCGCACCATGAAGGGCTTCCGGGACGCCATCACCGAGGCCGGCAAGGCCTACCCGAACCTCGACGTCGTCTGGGAGGAGGTCCACGAGCGCTGGAACGAGCACCTCGGCGAGCTGGGCCTGGACCCGGAACTCTTCCGCTACCAGCGGGAGATGAACGCCGACGAGGGCGAGGCCGCGGGGCTCTTCGCGGTCAAGAACGACTCCGACTTCACCGATCTGCTGCTGCGCGCCGTCACCGACACCCGGGACACCGACGGGCTCGCCGACCTCGTCCACGGCTTCGCCCACAAGCTGGGCCGGCGCGCCGAGCTCACCGCCGAGCGGGACTTCACGGCCGGCTCGCTCGACCTGCTCTCCCGCATCGCGGACGCCGCCGCCCAGCGCGAGCAGGCCCGCGGCGTGCACGCCGCGGCCGAACGCCGCACCCGCACCCTGGCCCGCGGGCTCTCCGCGCGCGGCGCCGAGGAGCGCGGCCGCGCCGCCGAACTGGCCGAACAGGTGGCCGCCGCCGCCCACGCCGTCACCGCCGCCGAGGGGGAGCGGGCCCGCGGCGAGCGGATCGCCGCCGAGCTCGCCTACCGCCACGCCTCCCTGGCGCTGGCCGACGCCGAGAAGGCCGCCGCCGCCCAGCGCCGCGAACTGAGCGACGCCCGCACCCTCTCCGCCGCCTGGCAGGCCGCGGAGACCGTGCTGCGCCACCGCGCCGCCGCCGACCGCTCCGCCCGGGTCGCCGCCGCCATCCGCGAGGCCGAGCGGGACGCGGCCCCCGCGCTCGCGGCCCGCGCCCGCGCCGCCGGGGAACTCGTCCAGGCCCTGCACGCCGCCGCCGAGGACGGCGAGCGCGTCGCCAACGAGCAGGAGGAACGCTCCGCCGCCCTCCAGGAGCGGGGCGAGGCCGCGCACCGCGACGCCACCGCCGCGGCCACCGCGGCCCAGCGCGCCCGCAGCGAGGCCGAACACCTGCGCCAGCGGCTCGCCGAGGTCGAACAGGAGACCGCCGAGGCGGTGCGCGCCGGATGGCTCGACGACTCCGCCCCCGACGCCGACCCGGCCCGCGCCGCGCTCGCCGCCAGCGACGCCGAGAAGACAGCCGTCGCCGCCTGGGACACCGCCCGCGAGACGGCCCGCCGGAGCGCCGAGCGGGCCAAGGAGGCCGCCGCCGAGGAGGCCCGCGCCGAACTCGCCGCCGCCCGCGCCTCCGACGCCGCCCAGGCAGCCGAGGCCGCCCACGCGGCCGAACACCGGGCCGCCGCGTCGCTGGCCGCCGAGGAGCGCCTCGCCGAACTCCTCGGGCTGCCCGCGGCCGTCGCCGAGGACGCCCCGCGCGGCACCTCCGTGCCGCGCCCGCGCACCGGCGGCGCACCCGGTGACCCCGGTGACACCGTCGCCGAGCGCGCCGACGGTACCGCCCCCGAACGGTTGGCCGACGGCCCCGGGACGGACGGCGCGCCCACCGGGCCGGCCGGCCGCGCGCTCACCGCCGAGGAGCTCGACCGCAGCGCCGAAGCGCTCCAGGAGGTCCTCGACGAGACCGTCGCCGCGGCCGAGCGCCAGCTGTTCGAGCTGCGCACCGCCGCCGCCGACGACTCCCGCATCCTCGGCGCCCTCGGCGACGGCGGACTGCTGCCGCCCGGCCCCGACGTCCTCGCGGCCGTCGAGTACCTCGGCGAGCACGGCATCCCCGCCCTGCCCGGCTGGCGCTATCTCGCCCAGGCCGTCGACCCGGCCGACCACGCGGCCGTGCTGGAGGCCCGCCCCGAGCTCGTCGACGGCGTCATCATCACCGACCCCGAGAGCCACGCCCGGGCCCGCGAGGCCCTCGCCTCCGCCGCCCTGCTGCCCCGCTCCACCGTCGCCGTCGGCACCGCCGCCGCCCTGCTCGCGCCCACCCCCCGGCCCGGCTCCGGCGACCCGGACGTCTTCCTGGTGCCACCGAACCCGGCCATGCACGACGAGCGCGCCGCCGACGACGAGCGGCAGGCCCTGCGCGCCCGCGCCACGGCCCGCGAGGAGGAGATCCGCGCGCTGGCCGCCCGGCTGGCCGGCGACCGGGCGCTCGCCGCCCGGCTCTCCTCCTGGCGCACCGGCTGCCCGCCCGGCCGCCTCGCCGAACTCGCCGAGGCCGCCCGCACCACCCGCGCCGCCGCCGAGACCGCCCGCGAGGCCCTCGCCGCGGCCCGCGCCGCCCGCGCCGAGGCCGACGAGGTCGCGGCCGAGGCCGCCCGGGTGCGTGACGAGCGCGCCGACGCCGCCCAGCGCGCCCGGCGCGCCGCCGACGCCCTCGCCGGCCTCGCCTTCCGCCTGCGCGAGCGCTCCGGCTGGCAGTCGCGGCTGCGGGAACTCGCCGACGAGGCCGCCGAGGCCGAGGAGCGGGCCGCCCTCTGCCTGGAGCGCGCCCGCGCCGCCGACGAGGACCGCCGCGCCGCCCAGCGCGCGGCCGACGACGCCCGCCGCACCGCCCGCGCCCTGCGCGCCGAACGCGCCGAGATCGCCGGCGCCCCCGACGACCTCCCGCAGCCCGACCCGGCCGCCCCCCGCGCCGCGCTGCCCGCCCTGCGCGAGGCCTACCGCGCCGCCTCCCAGCTCTACGAGAAGGTCGGCGTCGGCGCCGACCTGCGGGCCGAGCAGGCCCGGGCCGAGAGCGACGAGAGCGCCGCCCTCACCGAACTCGACCGGCTCACCAACAAGGTGCGCACCCGCGCCGCCCAGCTCCTGGAGGGCACCGACGGCGCCGACGGCCCCTCCCGGCAGGCCGCCGCCGCCCGCGCCGAGTCCCTCGTCCAGATGCTGGAGACGCGCGCCTCCGCGGCCAGCGAACAGCTCGGGCGCCTGCGCGGCGAGGCCGAGCGCCTCGCCCCCCTCGACGGCGAGGCGCACACCGAGCTGCCGGAGGAACTCGTACCGGCCGGTGCCGAGCACGCCCAGGCGCTGCTGCGCACCGCCACCGCCGAACTCGCCGCCCGCACCGACGCCCTGGAGGCGGCCCGCGCCGCCCACGCCGACCTGCTGCGCGCCCACCGCGCCGCGGAGGACGCGGCCGGCGGCTTCGACGAGAGCGCGGCCCTCCTGCGCGACCTGCTGCGGGACAACGTCCGCGACGCCGACCGCGCCCCCGAGGCCGCCGACGGCGAGGAGCGGCCCGAGCCGTACCGCGGCACCCTCGCCGAGGCGCGGCAGGCCGCCGCCGAGGCCCGGCGCTCGCTGCGCGGCTGCGCCGCCGACCTGTCCGCCGCCGACGCCACCGTGCGCGAGGCGAGCGATGTGCTCGTACGCCACGCCAACTCCGTCCGCTACGAGCAGGTGCGCACCCCCGCGCGCCAGCAGATCCGCGAGCTGCCCGCCGCGGCGCTGCACGAGCACGCGGCGGCGTGGGCGGACGCGTTCGCGCCCCGGCTGCGGGTGCTCACCGACGAACTGGCCCAGCTCGAACGCAACCGCGACAGCATCGTCGACCGGCTCCGCGGGCTGGTGGAGTCCTCCCTGGCCACCCTGCGCTCCGCCCAGCGGCTCTCCCGGCTCCCCGAGGGCCTGGGGGAGTGGTCGGGACAGGAATTCCTGCGCATCCGGTTCGACGACCCCGACCACGCCACGCTCACCGAGCGCCTCGGCGAGGTCATCGACGAGGCCACCCGGGCCGCCGTGCGCAAGAACTCCGATCTGCGCCGCGACGGCATGTCGCTGCTGCTGCGCGGCGTCGCCGCCGCGCTGCGGCCCAAGGGCATCGCCGTGGAGATCCTCAAGCCCGACGCGGTGCTGCGCGCGGAGCGGGTGCCGGTCGGGCAGATGGGCGACGTGTTCTCCGGCGGACAGTTGCTCACCGCGGCCATCGCGCTGTACTGCACCATGGCGGCGCTGCGCAGCAACGACCGCGGCCGCGACAAGCACCGGCACGCGGGCACGCTCTTCCTGGACAACCCCATCGGCCGGGCCAACGCCACGTATCTGCTGGAGCTCCAGCGGGCGGTCGCCGACGCGCTCGGCGTGCAGCTGCTGTACACCACCGGTCTGTTCGACACCACGGCCCTGGCGGAGTTTCCGCTGGTCATCCGGCTGCGCAATGACGCGGACCTGCGGGCGGGGCTGAAGTACATCAGCGTCGAGGAGCACTTGCGGCCCGGTCTGCCGCAGCAGCAGGAGGCGGGGGCGGAGGCCGTGCACGGGGAGATCACGGCGACCCGGATGTACCGCCGCCCGCCGGCCCCCACGCCGTAACGGGGCCCACGCCGTTACGGAGCGGGAGCCTTTCGCCGTACGGGGCCGCCCCCAGGGAGCCGTACGGGGCCCCGCCCAGGGGAGGGGCCCCGGGCGTCACGCCTGGGAGAGGCGGCCCTCCGCGGGCCGGGCGGGTCTGTCGGCCCGGTCCGCGGCCCGCTCCCGGCGCCGCGCCTGCCGCCGCTCCCGCCGCAGCGCGCGCGCCGTACTGCTCGGGACGGATATCACCCCGTGCCGCTGCATCCACACCTGGCGCGTGACCCAGACGTCGAGCACGCTCCAGGTGGCGACCACCGTGCCGGCCACCGTTCCGAAGATCGCCGGCAGGGCGAGCCACGCCCCGGACAGGGCGCACAGCACCGCGATGATCGCCAGCACCGTCGTGCCGGCCACGATCAGAACCGCCCGCACCGCCGCGTCCCGCACCGGATCGGGCAGCCGCGGTCGCGTCGCGGGCTCCTCGATCCACAGCGGTCGGCGGCCGTGCGGCCGCGGCGACGACCCGTCGTCGTACATGCTTCGTCACTCCCCCCGGAAGGCCGGCCGACGGGGCCGGGCGTGAGCCGTCCGACCTCTGGTTGGCTGCCCGGTCCGCACCGGATTGAAAAGCCGTCCCCCGAAACCGATCACGAATGGCGCAGTCGAAAGGTTCCCCTTCGGCCGGTTTTCCGGCGGCTTCCACCGGCCAAGGCCCGCCGCGGGGTTCACAACGGGGCACCCCACCAGCGAGGATGCGATGTCCGGCCATCATCGGACAACTCACGACGTGCCGCCGGGCAACTGGCGACGTGCCGACGCGCGTTCCCCGCACGCCCGTACGGGCTCGCCGTCGAGTTGTCCCGGACGCAGTAGTAGGCTCACGCCGTTTGCTGACGGAACACCGACGGAAGACCGTCCCGGCGCACCCGGGTTGACCAAGGGGAGGCCATGCGCTTTCGCGGGAAGTCGATCCGCAGGAAGATCGTGGGGCTGCTCCTGGTGCCGCTGGTGTCCCTGACCTCCATCTGGGCCTTCGCCACCGCCATCACCGGCTACGAGGCCAAGGAACTCCTGGACGTGGCACGGGTGCTCGAGCGGGTCGGCTACCCCGCCGGGGACACCGTCCACGAGCTCCAGCAGGAACGCCGCCAAGCCCTGGTCTACCTCGCCGACCCCCGCCGCTCCGACGCCCTGGGGCTGCTCAACCGCCAGTCCCGCGAGACCGACAAGATGACCACCCGGCTCCGCGACAACGCGGCGAGCGAGGCCGTGCGCGACGGCATCGCCCCCGCCGCCGGCGCCCGGCTCACCGCCCTCCTCGACGAGCTCGACGGGCTGGAGGCGCTGCGGCGGAAGATCGAGGACGGCACCATCACCCGCAGCGGCGCCCTCTCGTCGTACAACGCGATCGTCGAGTCCTGCTACACCTTCCTCGTCACCCTGCACCCCATCGACGACGCCGAGATGGACAAGCAGGGCCGGGCGCTGGTCGGGATCGCCCGCGCCCGCGAGGCGCTCTCCCGCGAGGACGCCCTGCTCGCGGCCGCGATGGCGGCCGGCTCCCTCAGCAAGGGCCAACTGCGCGCGTTCTCCGACCACGTGGCCGAGCGCAACCTCCTCTACGCCTCCAACCTCTCCGTACTGCCGGCCGCCGAGGCCGAGCCCTTCGAGAAGTACTGGAGCGGCCCCGGGACCCAGGAGCTGCGGAACACCGAGGACGCGATCATCGCCGCGGGGGCCGACGGCGCCCTCCGCGCGGTCAACGCCGAGCGCTGGCAGGCCGCCGCCGGCGCCGTCCTCGACGACCTGTACCGGATGAGTGTCGAGGCCGGCGACCACTACGCGCAGCGGGTCGAGCCCGCCGCGTTCGCCGTACTGCTGAAGGCCGGGATCGCGGGGGTGCTCGGCTTCGCCGCCGTCCTGGTCTCCGTCGTCGTCTCCGTACGCGTCGGCCGCGGGCTGGTCAAGGACCTGACCCGGCTGCGCAAGGACGCCCATGAGATCTCCGGGGTCCGGCTGCCCAGCGTGATGCGGCGGCTGGCGGCCGGCGAGCGGATCGACGTCGACACGGAGGCGCCGCGGCTCAGTTACGGCGGCGACGAGATGGGCCAGGTCGGGCAGGCGCTCAACACGCTGCAGCGGGCCGCCGTCGAGGCCGCCGTCAAACAGGCCGACATGCGCCAGGGGATCTCCGAGGTCTTCGTCAACCTCGCCCGCCGCAGCCAGGTGCTGCTGCACCGGCAGCTGACCCTGCTGGACGCGATGGAGCGGCGTACGGAGGACACCGAGGAACTCGCCGATCTGTTCCGGCTGGACCACCTCACCACCCGGATGCGCCGGCACGCCGAGGGCCTGGTCATCCTCTCCGGCGCGACCCCCTCGCGGCAGTGGCGCAAGCCCGTCCGGCTCATGGACGTGGTGCGGGCGGCCGTCGCCGAGGTCGAGGACTACGAGCGGATCGAGGTGCGCCGGCTGCCGCCGTTCGCCGTCAGCGGCCCCGCGGTCGGGGACCTCACCCATCTCATCGCCGAACTGCTCGAGAACGCCACGGTCTTCTCACCCCCGCACACCGCGGTCCAGGTGCTTGGCGAGCGGGTGGCGAATGGTTTCACCCTGGAGATCAACGACCGGGGCCTGGGCATGGCGCCCGAGGCGCTCGTCGACGCGAATCTGCGGCTCGCCGAGACCCCCGAGTTCGAGCTCTCCGACACCGACCGGCTCGGTCTGTTCGTCGTCAGCCGGCTGGCCCGCCGGCACGGTGTACGGGTCTCGCTCCAGCCGTCGCCGTACGGCGGGACCACGGCGGTGGTGTTCATTCCGGGCGCGCTCCTCACGGAGGGCGACCCGGCGCGGGGCGGCGGCCCGGGCGCCGCGGCCGCGAGGGAGCCGGACCCGGCGGAGCGGGGCGCGCCGGTCGGGTCCCTGGGCGCGCTCGCCCAGGGGCGGGTGCGGGCCGCGCACCGCTCGGGGCGCTCGCCGCGGGGCGGTCAGCCCGTACGGTCCGGGCAGCCCGTACGGTCCGGGCCGGCCGTGCGGGGCGGGTCGCCGATCGGCGGGCCCGTCGAGCTGGAGGCGCCGCTCGACGCGCTCGGCGCGTTCGTGGACGACGAGGAAGAGGTGATCTTCCGGGGGCGGAGCGGGGAGGCGGACCACGGGCGCGGCCGCGACCAGGTGCCCGAGCGGAGCCGTGGCCGGTGCGAGGGGGGACGGCCGGTCCTGGCCCCCGTCGAGTCGGTCCCGCCCTCCGCCGCCGATCTGCCGCGCGCGCCGGTCGATCTGCCGCGTGCCCCGGGTGCGCCGTCCGCCGCCCAGGGCGGTCCGGTGGCCGCCGTCGACGGCCTCCCCCGCACATCGTCCGGCGCCTCCCGGGAGGACCGGCCCCCGAGCGGGCCGGTGCCCCTGCCGCGCCGCCGCCGCTCGCCCGTTCTGGTGGCCGACCACGGCCGGCCGGTGGAGGCACGGGAGGGTCACGACCGCTCGGCGCGCCGGGCTTCGGCGGACGGTCCCGGGCCGGAGCCGCGGGACGCCGGCACCCACCCCGACGAGCGGGAGCCGGCGCCGGCCCCCGGGCCGACGCTGCCGCGCCGCGTGCGCCAGGCCAGCCTGGCCCCGCAGCTCAAGGGCGACGGCCCCGCCGAGCGGCCCGGCCGGGACGGCGACGGGGAGAGAGACGGGGAGAGGCACGGGGGCGGCCGGGCCCGGGGGAACGCGGACAGCGGTGACCGTGCGGCGGACGCCGAACGGGACGCCGAACGGGACGCCGTACGGGAGGCCGAGGAGGCCCGGGCCCGCATGGCCGCCCTTCAGCGCGGCTGGCGGCGGGGTCGGGAGGAGACGGGGGAGTACCCGGCCCCCGCCCCGGCCGAGGGCCCGACCGAGAGCCGGGCCGAGGGGCGCTCCGAACGCCACCTCGGCGACAGGACCACCGAGCGGGACATCCGGCCCGCCGGTGACACAGCACCAGGAACGACACCAGAAGGGGACGGTCGATGACCGCACCGAACGCCACCGCACACGACGCCGGAACCGGCCCGGGAGGCGAGCTGAACTGGCTCCTCGACGAACTGGTCGAGCGTGTCGGCGCCATCCGGAAGGCGCTCGTCCTCTCCGGTGACGGCCTGGCGACCGGCACGTCCAAGGACCTCGGCCGCGAGGACGGCGAGCACCTGGCCGCGGTCGCGTCCGGCTTCCACAGCCTCGCCAAGGGCGTGGGCCGCCACTTCGACGCGGGCGCGGTCCGGCAGACGGTGGTGGAACTGGAGGAAGCGTTCCTCTTCATCACCGCCGCGGGCGACGGCAGCTGCCTGGCGGTCCTCGCCGACGCGGACGCCGACGTCGGCCAGATCGCCTACGAGATGACCCTGCTGGTCAAGCGGGTGGGCGCGCATCTGGCCACCGCTCCGCGCATCGAGCGACCCGCCGGCGGGTGACCTGTCGCGATGGGCGGGGAGGGGGAGCGCTGGTTCGACGACGAGGCCGGTCCGGTCGTCCGGCCGTACGCGATGACGCGTGGCCGTACGAGGGGGGCGGCGGAGGAGAGGCTCGACCTGATCGCGGTGGTGGTCCCGGGCGCGGCCCCCGGCGCGGGGCGGCCGGAGGGGCCGCCGACCGCGGACGCGGGGCTCGCCCCGGAGCACCTCGACATCGTTGCCCTCTGTGAGGACATGCCACGGTCGGTGGCGGAACTCGCGGCGGAGCTGGACCTGCCCGTCGGCGTGGTGCGGGTGTTCATCGGGGATCTCGTCGACGGGGGCTGGGTCCGGGTGACCCGCCCCGTGCCGCCGGCGGAGCTCCCCGACGAGAGCGTCCTCCGCGACGTGATCAGCGCCCTGCGGGCGCTCTGACAGAGGTGGCACGACCTCCGGCCGTCCCACCGGCGCGGGGAACGCGCCTGGCGTCGATGACCCGCCCACGCGCGGCGCAGCGCGCGGGGTCCGCGACGCTCGCCCCCGTCAGGCGCTGTCGCGCCGGGGCACCCCGTACGGGGGTGGGCCGGGGCCCGGCGGTCGGTTTCCGCCCGCGCGGGCCGGTAGCGCTTTCCCGGCCGGGTCGGCGCCCGCGCGTGGCCCCCTCGGGGGCTGCGGGGCCGCTGCTCCGGGCGCTGCGCGTGGGGGGCCGGCGATGTCCGGCGCCGGTTTGGGCGTGTGCCTGCCTTTGTCGGGCGCTGTCGCGCCGGGGCACCCCGTACGGGGGTGGGCCGGGGCCCGGCGGTCGGTTTCCGCCCGCGCGGGCCCGTAGCGCTTTCCCGGTCGGGTCCGGCGCCCGCGCGTGGCTCCCCCCCGCAGGGGGCGGGGTGGCCGCTGCTCCGGGCGCTGCGCGCGGGGCCGGCGACGTCCGGCGCCCACGCCGTGCGGCTGCCCTGATCGGGCGCTGTCGCGCCGGGGCGCCCGTGCGGGGGTGGGCCGGGGCCCGGCGGTCGGCTTCCGCCCGCGCGGGGCGGTCGGGGCGTTCCCGGGTCCCGCCGGTGACCGGCCGCCGGACGATCCGGCCGCCCCGCCCGGGGAGGGTGTTCGCGCCCTGGGCTTTCGAACGGTCATCGTGAAGCCCGACGCCCGGGAACCCGCCCACCCCGGCGGTGCCGCGCACGGGGCGCCCGGCCGGCCCGGACTCGCCGCGCGGGCGGGGGGTGATTGGTGCGCCACGGGCGGGGCGTTCCTTCCTCGGGGGCCCTCCGGCCGTGCGGAGACCCCGTACGCGGCACCCCTGCGGCTGGGCGGGCGCGCGACGGGGCCGTGCGCCACCGTGCCGAGGGCGGGGCGGCGGCCCCCGGTGTGGCCTCGGACACGGATGTCCCCGAACGGGAATTTTCGCCTCCGCGGCCCGCCGGAGAAGTGTGTGAGCAAGCACACCAGAAGTGCTCCCTCCCTTGCCCCGCAAGGGAGTTGGGGGCGTCGCGGCGCCCGCCCCGCCGCGCGACCCGCGCGGCGGTGAGAAGCGTCTGTGAAGATGGAATCCGCTGAGCCGACGACGGCCGGCCACCGCCCCGGGACCGGGGTTTTTTTCTGCCCCACCGCAGCGGCCGACGCCGCGCGCGAGCCCCCGTGCTCCCGACACCACCCCTGCCTTGCGACGATGAACCCTGCCTATACGCCCAGCCTCCGTGCCGCCGCCCGCGGCCTGAACGCCGCCCTCCGCTTCTCCCGGCGACGCCGCCCCGCCGCCTCGACGCCCGCCGAGCGCGCCGACCGCGCCCCCTGGCGCTGCTTGCGCACCCGCAGCATGCGCTGGTGGTCCGTGGCCAACCTCGTCTCGAACACCGGCACGTGGATGCAGCTGACCGTGCAGAACCTGCTGGTGCTGCAGATCACCGGGTCCGCCGCCGCCACCGGGCTCTCCCTGTCCGTGCAGGCCGCCCCCGGCCTGCTGCTGGGGCTGGCCGGCGGCGCCGCCGTCGACGCCTGGCCGCGGAAGCTGACCGCGGCCGTGAGCCAGGCCGTCCTGGGCGCCGTGGCCTTCACCACGGCGGCCCTCGTGGCGTTCGGCATGCTGAGCATGCCCATGCTGCTGATCCTCGCCGCCGTGACCGGCCTGATCGCCACCGTGGACGGCCCCGCCTGCTCGCTGCTCGGCAACGACCTCGTGCCCGCCAAGGACGTGCCGTCCGCCATCGCCCTGGGCTCCCTGGTGCACAGCGCCGGGCGGCTGATCGGCGTGGCGCTCGCCGGCGTGGCCGTGGCCGGCTTCGGCACCGCCGTCGCCTACGCCGCCAATGGCGTGTCCTTCCTGTTCGTCGCCGCGGTCGTTCCGTTCCTGCGTCCGGTCGCCTCCGCCCTGCGCGAGCCGGCCGGCGCCCCCTCGACGGCGCGCGAGCCGGCCGGCGTCCCCGCCACGGCGCCGGAAAAGATCACCCCCGGCGGGGCCGCCACCGGTGCCGCGCCGGAAGCAGGCTCCGGCGCCCGCGACGGGCTGCGCTTCTTCCTCGGTCGCCCCCGGCTGGTCGCCCTCACCGCGATCACCGCGGTGAGCGCCGTGTTCGGCCGCAACTACGGGCTGACCCTCGTGGTGCTGGTCACCGGCCCGCTGGCCGGCGGCGCCGAGCAGTTCGGCACCGTCTCCACCGTGCTCGCGGTGGGCGGCATCATCGGCGCCGTGCTCGCAGGCCGCCTGCAGAAGCCCTCCGTACGGCTCGTGGGCACCCTCGCCGCCGTCGGCGCGCTGCTCCAGGTCGCGGCCGGCCTCTCGCCGAGCCTCTTCGTGCTGATCCTGCTGGTGGCCCCCATGGCGGTGGTCGAGTCGCTCTCCGACACGGCCGGCACCACCGTGCTCCAGACCGATCCGCCGGCGCACATGCGCGGCCGGGTCCTCGGCGTGTGGCGCAGCGCCAGCACCGGCTGGGGCCTCGCCGGCCCGCCGCTGCTCGGCCTGCTCATGGAGTGGGCGGGCCCCCGGGGCGCGCTGGTCACCGGCGGTCTCCTCATCGCCGCCGTCATCGGAGCGGGCGCGCTGTACCACGGCCGGCGGGCCGCGCGGCCGGTCGCCGAGATCCGGCCGGTCCGGGCCGTGGGCGCGGACGCGCAGGCGGCGGCCCCCGTGCCGCAGCTCTCCACGGCGGCCTGAGCACGGCCCCGACGGGGCCCGAGCCCCACGGCCACCCTTCGCGGGCGGTCGGCCCCTCCCCGGGCCGGCCGCCCGCGAGCGCTTTGCCGGGTTCGCCCCGGTTCGTTTCCTCGGCTCCGCTCCGGGTACCCCGCTCGTCGGCCGCCGGGCCACCGGCGTCGCCCCCGTTCCCCCGTCGCACGGTCCACCGGCCCGGTGGTCACGAGAGGAGTCGGACGATGACGAAGCGGTCGCCGAAGGAACCGAAGAACCCGCGTGCCGCCGAGCGCGCCCGCGACGAGAGCGAGCCGGGGGCCCACTCCGGGGCGGAGAGCACGGCCCGGGACCGTTCGATCAAGGGCACCGCGAGCTCGACCGAGGGATACCGGACGAAGGGCGGCACAGGGCACGGGGACGCCCTCGAAGGCGTACGGGAGCAGCCGTCCGGCAAGGACGAGCGGCGCCAGGGGCGCCGGCGCGGCGGCCGGAAGGCGGACGACGACCGCTGAGGTGGCGCGACGTGCGCGTACGGGGGAGTGCGCGTACGCCGAGTGCGCGTGTGCGCTGTCGCCGCCCCGGCCCCTTCGGGGCGGGAAACGGTTTGCGCCGAGCGGGGTGGGGCCGGGCGGGAAACGGGGGGGCGTCGGAGGGTCGGGAGCACACAAACCTGGAGGTAAGCCATGCCCGCTGTCCCCTACGTCGATCTGCGCGGCCGCCACGCCCTGGTGACCGGCGGCGCGCGGGGCCTGGGCGCCTCGATCGCCCGCCGGCTGGCCCGCGCCGGCGCCTCCGTGACCGTGGCCGACATGCGCCGGGAGCTCGCCGAGAAGCTCTGCGCCGGGCTCACCGAGGAGGGCCACCGGGCCGCCGCCGAGGAGCTGGACGTCCGCGACGCGTCCGCCGTCGCCCGGCTGTTCGCGGAGCTGGACGAGCGCGCCCACCCCGTGGATATCCTGGTGAACAACGCCGCCGTGGACGTGTCCAAGCCGATCGAGCACCTCACGGCCGACGAGGTGACGCGCGTGGTGGCCACCAACCTCCTCGGGCCCATGTATCTGTGCCTGGAGTCGTATCGGCGCATGGTCGCCCGGGGCCACGGCCACATCGTGAACATCCTCTCCACGGCCGCGAACCGCACCTGGACCGAGGCGGGCCCGTACGCGGCGGGCAAGTCGGGGCTCCGGGCGTTCACCCACACGCTGTTCAAGGAGGCCCAGCGGGACTGCCTGGGCATCGGGGTCACCGGAGTGATGGCCGGCGGCATGGAGACGCCCTTCGTCCTCGACCGCTTCCCGGACGCGGACACCGGTCTGCTCCAGAGCCCGGACGTCGTGGCCGACACCGTGCTGTACGCCCTGTCCGTGCCGCCCGGCAGCGTGGTGCCCGAGCTCGTGGTCGTGCCGCGCAGCGAGTCGTCCTGGCCGTAGAGCCCGCCCGTGCCCCACCGGCCGGGCCCGGCCGGCACCCAGACCGAAAACAGGTGAATTGACCTGATTGGCCCCAGGCGCGAGGGGTACTCACGTGGTCCGAAAGGCGGCCCGCCCCCGGGGCGGGCCGCGACCCCACGACCACCGGAGGCCCCCATGGCCGAGTTCAAGCCCACCGATGTGCAGAAGGCGCTCAAGGGCGCCCCGTACCCCACCGACCGCCAGCACCTGGTGGAGTGCGCGCGCGACAACGGCGCCGACGAGAAGCTCGTCGACAAGCTCGCCCACCTCAAGGACAAGAAGTACACGGGCCCGGACCAGGTCCAGAAGGAAGTCTTCAAGTCCTAGAGCGCAGCGTGCCCGCGGTGCAAGACCGGGCACGAAGGGAGAGTCCCATGCACGATGTGCACGACGCGCCCGCCCCCCGCTTCCGGCACGCGGTCGTCACCGGTGGCGCCGGCTTCCTCGGTTCGCACCTGTGCACCGCCCTGGTCGACCAGGGCACGGCCGTCACCTGCGTCGACGACTACTGCACGGGCAGCCCGGACAACGTGGCGCACCTCGCCGACCGCCCCGGCTTCCGGCTGATCCGGGCCGATGTCACGGAGGCCGAGGCGTTCGACGTACCCGACCCCGTGGCCGCCCCCGTCGACCTGGTGCTGCACTTCGCGTCCCCGGCCTCCCCGGCCGACTATCTGCGACTGCCGCTGCACACCTTGGAGACGGGCAGCCTGGGCACCCGTAACGCGCTGGCGCTCGCCCGGCGCCACGGGGCCCGGTTCCTCCTCGCCTCCACCTCGGAGGCGTACGGCGATCCCCAGCAGCACCCGCAGAGCGAGGCGTACTGGGGAAACGTCAACCCCGTCGGGCCGCGCAGCGTCTACGACGAGGCCAAGCGCTTCGGCGAGGCACTGACCACCGCCGAGGCGGCCGCGCACGGCACCGACACGGGGATCGTGCGGCTGTTCAACACCTACGGTCCGCGCATGCGGGGCTACGACGGGCGCGCCGTGCCCACCTTCATCCGCCAGGCGCTGGCGGGCGAACCCCTCACCGTCACCGGCGACGGGCGGCAGACCCGCTCGCTCGCGTACGTCGACGACACCGTCCGCGGCATTCTCGCCATGGCCGCCTCCGATCTCCGCGGGCCCGTCAACATCGGCAACCCCGACGAGATCACCATGCTGGACCTCGCCCGGAAGATCATCGATCTCACCGGCTCCCGCTCCACGGTCCGCTTCATCGAACGGCCCACGGACGACCCGGCCGTGCGCTGCCCGGACATCACCCTCGCCCGCGGCAAGCTCCAGTGGGAGCCGCTGATCGGCGCGGACGAGGGCCTGGCCCGCACCGTGCGCTGGTACCGCGCGCACCGGGCGCCCTGACCGCCGGCCCGGCCCGTACTCCCCTTCCGGAAGGCGGGCCGGCCCCTCCCGCCCGGGCGTTCGACCAAAAGGCGACGACCCAAAGGCGACGACCCAAAGGCGACGGGCGGCAGGCGACAGGCCGCAGGCGACGACAGGTGACAGGCGACGAAAGGCGAACCCCATGCGCGTTCTCGGCATCAACGCCCTCTTCCACGACCCCGCCGCGGCGCTGGTCATCGACGGGCGCACCGTCGCGGCCGCCGAGGAGGAGCGGTTCTCGCGGCGCAAGCACGGCAAGCGGCCGCTGCCGTTCTCCGCGTGGGAGCTGCCCGAGAAGTCCGCCGCCTGGTGCCTCGCCCAGGCCGGCCTGCGCCCGCAGGACCTGGACGCCGTCACCTACTCCTTCGACCCCGCGCTCGCCCGCCCGGCCGCGGAGATGGGCCTGGACGACCCCTGGGACCATCTGCGGCTGACCTACGCGCGCGAGGCCCCGGGCTTCCTGCGCACGGCCCTCCCCGGGCTGGACCCGGAGATCGTGCGGTTCGTCCCCCACCACCTGGCCCACGCCGCCTCCGCCGCCTACGCCGCGCCCGGTGCCGAGAACTCCTCCGTCCTGGTCCTCGACGGGCGCGGCGAGGCCACCTCCCACCTCGCGGCCCGCCGCGTGGGCGACCGCATCGAGCCCCTTTACGGGCAGGAACTCCCGCACTCCCTCGGCCTGGTCTACGAGGAACTCACCGAGCACCTCGGCTTCCTGCGCTCCTCCGACGAGTACAAGGTGATGGCCCTCGCCTCGTACGGCACCCCGCGCATGCTCGGCGAGCTGCGCAAGCACGTGTACGCCACCGGCGACGGGGGTTTCCGCGCCACCGGTGTGCCCTGGGCCGAGCTCTGCGCCCCGCTGCGCCCGGGCGAGGCGTGGTCCCAGGCGCACGCGGATCTCGCGGCCAGCGCCCAGGTCTGTCTGGAGGAGACCCTGCTCGACCTCGTCCGCTGGCTGCACGGCCGCACCCACGACCAGGTGCTCACCCTCGCCGGCGGCGTCGCGCTCAACTGCGTGGCCAACACCCGCCTGGCCCGCGAGGGCCCCTTCGACCGGATCTGGGTGCAGCCGGCGGCCGGGGACGCGGGCACCGCGCTCGGCGGCGCCCTCCACCTCGCCGCGGCCGGTGGCGACGGCACCGAGCCGATGCCGGGCGCCGACCTCGGGCGCCGCTGGTCCGACGCCGAGCTGGAGGCGTGGCTGAAGACCGCCGCCGTGCCGTTCGAACGGCCCCCCGACGTCGCCGAGACGGTGGCCGAGGCCCTCGCCCAGGACGCGATCGTCGCCTGGTTCCAGGGCCGCTCCGAGTACGGGCCCCGGGCCCTGGGCCACCGCTCCCTGCTCGCCCACCCGGGCCGGTCCGGCAACCTGGAGCGGCTCAACGACGTCAAGGGCCGCGAGCAGTTCCGGCCCGTCGCGCCGATGGTGCTCGCCGACCGCGCCGCGGAGATCTTCGACGGCCCGCTGCCCAGCCCGTACATGCTCTTCGTGCACGACGTGGCCCCCCGCTGGCGCGACCGCATCCCCGCCGTCGTGCACGTCGACGGCACCGCGCGCATCCAGACGGTCGACCCCGTGGACGAGCCGCTGGTGGCCCGGATGCTCGACCGGTTCGAGCGGCTGACCGGGCTGCCCGTGGTGGTCAACACCAGCCTCAACACGGCCGGCCGCCCCATGGTCGACGACCCCCGGGACGCGCTGGAGTGCTTCGGCTCGGCCCCCGTGGACCTGCTGGCCATCGGCCCCTTCGTGATCCGCAGGGGCGCGTTCTTCGCCGGCGGACAGCCGGACGCGGCGGGCGGCGCCGACGACGGGGGCGGGGTGCCGGGCCTCACGGACACGACGGGTGGCGCGCCGGGGCCGACGGGCACCGCCGGCGGCGCGCCGGGCCTCACGGACACCACCGGTGGCCTACCGGGCGGCCCGGGGGAGGGCGGCCGATGAGCAGTCACCAGCCGCTCCCCGCACCGGAGTTCGCCGTGGTCGTCCCCACCCTCGGCCGGCCCAGCCTGACCACCCTGCTGCGGGCGCTGGCCGAGGCCGGCCCGCCCCACCCGCGGCGGATCGTCCTCGTCGACGACCGGCGCCGGGCCGGCGACAGCCCGCTCCCCGTGTCGGTCCCGGACGCCCTCCGCCCCCTCGTGCAGATCGTGCGCGGCCGCGCCGCCGGCCCGGCCGCCGCCCGCAACGCCGGGTGGGCCGCGGCGCCCGAGCCCTGGATCGTCTTCCTGGACGACGACGTCGTCCCCGGCCCCTCCTGGGCCCGGGACCTCGCCGCCGACCTCGCCGCGGCCGGCCCCCGCATCGGCGGCAGCCAGGCCCACATCACCGTGCCGCTGCCCGCCGACCGCAAACCCACGGACTGGGAGCGCGTCACGGCGGGCCTCGCCACCGCCCGCTGGATCACCGCCGACATGGCCTACCGCCGGGCCGCGCTCGACGCCGTCGGCGGCTTCGACGAGCGCTTTCCGCGCGCCTTCCGCGAGGACGCCGACCTGGCCCTGCGCGTCCTCGCCGCCGGCTGGTCGCTGACCACCGGCACCCGGCGCACCACCCACCCCGTGCGGCCCGCCGACCGCTGGGTCTCGGTCAGGACCCAGGCCGGCAACGCCGACGACGTGCTGATGGGCCGCCTCCACGGGCGCGACTGGTGGTCCATGGCCGGGGCCCCGCGCGGCCGGCTGCCCCGGCACCTCGCGGTGACCGGCGCCGCGGTCGCCGCCGCGGTCTGCGCCGCCGCCGGCCGCTGGCGGCCCGCCGGCGCGCTCGGCGCCCTCTGGGCGGCCGGCACGGCCGAGTTCGCCCTCGCCCGCATCCTGCCCGGCCCCCGTACCCGTGACGAGATCGTCACCATGGCGGCCAGCAGCGCGCTCATCCCCCCGGTGGCCGCGGCCCACTGGATGCGGGCCCTGGCCCGGCGCGCCGACGCCGGACGCCGGCCGCGCGCCGCCGCGGACACCGCCGCCTCAGGCCGGGGCGCCGCCCGGCGGAGCGGCACCCGCCACCACGGGGCCGGCTTCGACCACCCGTGCGGCAGCCGCGGGGCCGGCGGCGGCCGGGCGGTGTCCGGTGGGCGCGCGTAGGGGAGGAGCGGCGGCCGGAACGTTTTCGCTGTCGCTCCCCCCGACGGACGGCCGGACACCGTCACCCGGCGTGGCGGTTCCCCCCGATCCGCGTGGCGCCGTACGGACGCCCGCGGCGGCGGGGTCGCTCCCCGGGGCGCCTGGGGTGTCCGGGGTGCCTGTGGCGGCTACGGCGGCCGACGCGCCGTGGGTGTTCGCGTTCCACGGCGCCCGCGCCGTGGACCTCCCGCCCCGGGCTCCGGACGGCGCCCCGGGCGGCCCCCGCCCGCCGGGCCGCGTGCCCGGCGCGGTGCTGTTCGACCGCGACGGCACGCTCGTCGAGGACGTGCCCTACAACGGCGACCCGGCGCGCGTACGGGTCATGCCGTACGCCCGTGAGGCGCTCGCCGCCGTACGGGGCCGGGGCCTGCCGGTCGCCGTCGTGAGCAACCAGTCGGGCGTCGCCCGGGGGCTGCTGGACCGCGAGCGGGTCGAGGCGGTGTGCCGGCGGGCCGAGGAACTGCTCGGTCCGGTCGACCTCTGGGCGATCTGCCCGCACGGCCCCGCCGACGGCTGCGGCTGCCGCAAGCCGGCCCCCGGCCTGGTCCACGCGGCATGCGCCCGGCTGGGCGTCGACCCGGCCGCGGCCGTGGTCATCGGTGACATCGGCTCGGACGTGACGGCCGCGCGGGCCGCGGGCGCGCGGGCGGTGCTCGTGCCGACCCCCGCCACGTTGCCGGAGGAGATCGCGACGGCACGGTCCACGGCGGCGACGGCCCCCGACCTCGCCACGGCGGTCGCAGCGCTCCTCCCTCCGGGGGGCTCCCGATGACCCCCACGCCGCCGTGGACCGTGCCGTCGCGATCTCCTCCGGCAACGTGGCGGGGGTCGGCACGAGCACCGCCCGCGCGCCC
>NZ_JBPQTV010000060.1:0-25032 GCF_051386515.1 Streptomyces sp. URMC 123
CGACCGCCCCACCCCGCCGCCCGAGCTGCTCGCCGTGCTGGCCGACCGGCACGACGCGGGCCTCACGCTCGGCCGGGTCGGCCGCTGGGAGGAGGCCGGCGAGGTGCACCGCTCGGTCGCCGCCGAGCGCGAGCACGCCCTCGGCCCGCTCCACCCCGACACCCTGGCCAGCCGGTACGAGGTGGCCTTCACCCTCAGCCGGCTGGGCCGCGCGGAGGAGGCGCTGCGCGAGTACACCCGGGTGGCGGCCGGGCGCGACCAGGCGCTCGGCCCCGACCACCCCGACACCCTCGCCGCCCGCCAGGAGATCGCCTTCGTGCTGGGCCAGTTGGGCCGCCACGTCGAGGCGCACGACACCTACGCCGCCGTGCTCGCCGCCCGGGAGCGCGCGATGGGCGCCGACCACCCCGACACCCTCCGCTGCCGGCACAATCTCGCGTTCAACCTGAGCAGGCTCGGCCGGCTGGAGGAGTCGCACCGGATGGCGGCGGAGGTCGCCGCGGCGCGCACCCGCGTGCTGGGCCCGGACCACCCCGAGACGCTCGTCACCCGCTACGAGGTGGCCTACGCCCTCGGCCGGCTCGGCCGCTGGAGCGAGGCGCTGGAGACCTACCGCGAGGTGGCCGCCGCCCGCCGGCGGGTGCTGGGTCCCGACCACCCCGACACCCTCGCCGCCCGCTACGAGGTGGGCATCAGCCTCGGCCGCGTCGGGCGCAGCGCGGAGGCCCTGGAGGTCTACCGGGAGCTGGTGGCCGACCGCACGCGCGCCCAGGGGCCGGCCCACCCCGAGACGCTGCGCGCCCGGCACGGGCTCGGCGTCAACCTCGGGCGCCTCGGCCGCTGGGAGGAGGCGCTGGCCGAGGCGCGCGACGTCTGCGCGCTGCGCGAGCGGGTCCTCGGCCCGGACCACCCGGACACCCTCGCCAGCCGGCGCGAGGTGGCCGTCGGCCTGGGCTGGCTGAAGCGCTGGTCGGACGCGCTGACGCTGTACCGGCAGGTGTCCACCGCGCGCGCCCGGGTGCTCGGCGCCGACCACCCCGACGCGCTGACCAGCCGCAACGACGAGGCGCACTGCCTGGAGCGGCTCGGCCGGTCAGCGGAGGCCGTGGAGCTGTACCGCCAGGTCGCCGCGCTCCGCCGGCGCGGCGGCCGCTGACGCGCCGGGGCTCAGTCGGCCGACGGGGCCCAGCCCCGGGCCTCGATCGCGCTCGCGTCGGCGGGGCGGGAGTCGTCGAAGAGCGCCCGCCCGCCCTCCGACACCCGGATGCCGTCGACGTAGACGCCCCGGCCGACGTACCGGGCGCCGGTGACGTACCGCCAGCGCAGTCGTACGGCGGCCCCGCTCCGCTCCGTACGGCCGGCGGGACCGGTGGGGTCAGCAGGACTGCTGGGACCGGTGGGATCGGCGGAACTGCCGAGGCCGACGAGACCCGTGAGCTCCGCGGTCGCGCGGTGCCACGCCCGTCCCCCGTAACCGCCGGCCGAACCGTCCGGGTGCGCCTCCTCGGCCCCGCCCGGCCGCCGGGTGGTGAACGGGAGCGGGCGCCAGGCGCCGTCGTCCACCGACGCCTCCAGCAGCAGCCGGTCCTCGCCGGGTTCCAGGTCCCACCAGAGCGCGAAGCGGAGCCGAGCGCTGTCACCGGTGACGGTCAGCGGCGGCAGGGTGAGCGTCGCCGAGGAGCCGTCCACCATGCCGGAGAACCACGCGGCCGTGCCGCTCGCCGGCCGTACGGGGACGGCGCGCGCCATGTGGTTCGCCGCGGCGGCCCGGGGCGCGCTGCCCGAGCGCCAGGTGCGGCACGGGTGGACGGAGTTGGACAGCAGCACCAGGAACGAGTCGGTGGTCGGGTCGAGCACCAGCGAGGTGCCGGTGAACCCGGTGTGCCCGGCGGTGCGCGGGGTGGCCATCGCCCCCATGTACCAGTACTGGTGGAGCTCGAAGCCCAGGCCGTGCGCGTCCCCGGGGAAGGCGGTGTTGAAGTCGGAGAGCATCAGCTCCACCGACGCCCGGCTCAGCACGCGGGCCCGGCCGTAGGAGCCGCCGTTCAGCAGCGTCCGGCAGAGCACCGCCAGGTCCCACGCGCTGGCGAAGACCCCGGCGTGCCCGGCGACGCCACCGAAGGACCAGGCGTTCTCGTCGTGCACCTCGCCCCACACCAGGCCCCGGTCGACCCGCGCCCACGGCTTGCGCTGGTCCTCGGTCGCCGCGATCCTGTGCCGCCAGGACGGCGGCGGGTTGTAGCGGGTGGAGGCCATGCCGAGCGGTTCGGTGAGCTCCTGGCGCAGCAGCACGTCGAGCGGGCGGCCGGTGATCCGCTCCAGCAGCAGCTGCAGGGTGATCAGGTTGAGGTCGGAGTAGCGGTACACGGTGCCGGGCGGGTCGAGCGGGGCCTCCCGCCACAGCAGCCGCAGCCTCTCCTCCTGGTTCGGCAGGTCGAAGAAGCGCAGATCGGGGCGGAGCCCCGAGGTGTGGGTCAGTAACTGGCGAACGGTGATGCCGGCCTTGCCGGCGGCCCCGAACTCCGGAAGGTGCGCCGCGGCCGGGTCCTCGAGCCGCAGCGCGCCCCGTTCGATCTGCTGAACGGCGAGGATCGAGGTGAACAGCTTGGTGAGGGACGCCAGATCGAACACGGTGTCGGGCGCCATCGGGATCTGTCGCTCCGGCGGCAGCTCGACGCCGGTGTCGGTGGCCTCGTCGTAGCGGGCGTAGCGGACGGCCAGGCCCAGCGCCTCCTCCACGGCCACGATCCGGCCCCGGCCGGCGAGCAGGACGGCACCGGGGTAGTACGGGTGGGTGGGGGAGGGGCCCAGATAGCCGGCGGCGGCCGTCACCATCCGCCGCAGATGCTCGTCGAGCAGCCCCGCCCGGTGCGGCGTGCCCCGGCGCAGGGTGCCCGGGCCGGTGGTGGTGGCGAGGGCCGGGCCGGCGGGCAGCAGAAGCGCCCCGCCCAGCGCCATCGCGGCGCCGGCCACCCGCCGTCTGCTCATCGCGCCGCCGGCCCCGCCTTCGCGTCGGCTTCCGCGTTCGCTTGCGCGTCGGCTTCCGTGTTCGCCTCCGCGTCCGCGTTCGCCTTCGTGCTCGCTCGCGCGGTCGCCTTCACCTTCGTGCTCGCCTTCCGCCATGGTGCCCTCCCTGGGCGGTGTCACGGAACGGTCCTCCGGTGCGGGTGAGGTTGTGCAGCATTCTGTCCCCCGCTCCCGCGGTCAACCCGCGCCCCCGCGCACGTGTGTTCCAACCGGCCCCGGGCGGGCGTACCCCGAACGGGCTAAATACCCTGATCATGGCAATATCGGGATGTTCTTCTGCTGATCTGGACGCGCGCGCTGCTCGCTGTGCCGCGCGCGAACGCGAACCACGATCGGGAGGGGAGTGCGAGATGCGCCTGCGACACCGGATCGGCACCGTACTGACGGCCTTGACCCTGGCCCTGACCGCGACGTCCGCGGGCATGGCGGCGGCCGGCGCGGTGGAGAACCCCGACGCCACGTTCCTGCAGTCGATCCACCAGAGCAACCTGGCGGCCATGGCGGCGGGCAGCGACGCGACGGTGAACGCGGTCACCCCGTGTGTGCGGGCCGCCGGGTCCACGATCGCCCGCGATCACAGCATCGCCGACAGCGCGGTTCGAGCCGTGGCCCTCCGGCACGGCGTGGTGCTCCCCGGCGCGATGACGTCACAGCAGCGAAGCGACCTCGACGAGGTCGCGAAGCAGGCCCACACCCTGGCCTACGACGCTGCCTGGCTGCGGCTGCAGGAGCGCGAGCACACCGAGGCCCTGCGGCTGATCGGCCGCGAGATCACGGAGGGGAAGAGCGCGGAGGTGCAACTCATGGCGCGGCGCCTCCACCCCGTCGAGAGCGGGCACCTCGCGGCGATCCGCCGGTGCGCGGTGAGCGCGGCGCAGTGACCTAATCTGACGAGGCGTCAGAAAACCTCTTCCCCCCGCAGGGGGACTGCGGCATTCTGCGCCCCATGCAGACGGAACTGAGCACCGCGCTCGGCGCCCGCCACGCCATCTTCGGGTTCACCCCGTTCCCCGCCGTCGCCGCCGCGATCAGCCGGGCCGGCGGCGTCGGCGTGCTCGGCGCCGTCCGGTACGGCGCCGGCGGGGACGACCTCGCCCGCGATCTGGAGTGGCTGGACCGGCACACCGGCGGCGCCCCCTACGGCCTCGACGTCGTCATGCCCGCCAAGAGCGTCGCGGGCGTGACCGAGGCCGATGTGGAGGCCATGATCCCCGCCGGGCACCGGGCGTTCGTGCGGGACACCCTCGCCGCGTACGACGTGCCCGAGCTGCCGGAGGGCGAGGCACCCGGCTGGCGCATCACCGGCTGGATGGAGGACGTCGCCCGCGCCCAGCTCGACACGGCGTTCCAGTACCCCGTCAGGCTGCTCGCCAACGCGCTCGGTTCCCCGCCCGCCGACGTGGTCGAGCGCGCCCACCGGCAGGGCGTGCTCGTCGCCGCGCTCGCCGGCAGCGCCCAGCACGCCGAGCGCCACCGCCGGGCGGGCATCGACATCGTCGTGGCCCAGGGGTACGAGGCGGGCGGCCACACCGGGGAGATCGCCACCATGGTGCTCACCCCGGAGATCGTCGAGGCCGTCGCCCCGCTGCCCGTACTGGCCGCGGGCGGCATCGGCAGCGGCGAACAGATCGCCGCCGGTCTGGCCCTGGGCGCCCAGGGGGTGTGGCTCGGCTCCATCTGGCTCACCACCGAGGAGGCCGAACTGGGCTCGCGGGCCCTGACCGCCAAGCTGCTCGCGGCCGGCTCCGGCGACACCGTCCGCTCCCGCGCGCTCACGGGCAAGCCCGCCCGTCAGCTCCGCACGGAGTGGACCGACGCCTGGGACGACCCGGCCGGCCCCGGCCCGCTGCCCATGCCGCTCCAGGGGCTGCTGGTCGGCGAGGCGGTCTCCCGCGTCCAGCGGTACGAGGTGGCCCCGCTGCTCGGCACCCCGGTCGGCCAGATCGTCGGCCGGATGACCTCGGAGCGCAGCGTCGCGGCCGTCTTCGACGACCTCACCCGCGGCTTCGAACGCGCCATGGACCGGCTGAACCGCATCGCCGGACGCGTCTGACGCATCGGACGCGCCGAGAGAGGAGCGCCATGTCCGCAGCACCCCAGGGGCCCGCGGCCCCCCGCGACTCCGCGACGGCCCCCGAGCCAGTGACAGCCCGAGGACCCGGCGTCACCCAAGGACCCGTGGCGTCCGGCCAATCCGCCGCCCCCAACGGCTTCTGGGCCCAGGCCGCGGCAAACCCCGATCGCACCGTACTGTTCACCGCCGACGGCCAGGAGTGGAGCGCCGGGCGTCTGCACGCAGCCGCCAACCGGCTCACCCACGGGCTGCGCGCGGCCGGGCTGCGCCGCGGCGACGCCTTCGCCGTCGTCCTCCCCAACGGCCCCGAACTCCTCGCGGCCTACCTCGCCGCGACCCAGGTCGGCTGGTACCTCGTCCCGGTCAACCACCATCTGACCGCCCCCGAGATCGCCTGGATCGTCGCCGACTCCGGCGCCCGGGCGCTCATCGCCCACGAGCGGTTCGGCGCCGTGGCGCGCGCGGCCGCGGACGAGGCGGGCACCGACCCCGCCCGCCGCTACGCCGTCGGCACCGTCCCCGGCTTCCGGCCGTACGAGCGCCTCCTCGCCGGGCAACCCGCCACCCCGCCCGAGGGGCGCACGCTCGGCTGGGTGATGAACTACACCTCGGGCACCACCGGCCGCCCCCGGGGCATCCGGCGCCCCCTGCCCGGCACCCCGCCGGAGGAGGCCTACCACGGCGGCTTCCTGGGCATCTTCGGCATCGAACCGTTCTCGGGCCATGTCCACCTGGTGTGCTCGCCGCTCTACCACACCGCCGTGCTCCAGTTCGCGGGAGCGTCCCTGCACATCGGCCACCAGCTGGTCGTGATGGACAAGTGGACCCCGGAGGAGATGCTGCGGCTGATCGAGCGCCACCGCTGCACCCACACGCATATGGTGCCCACCCAGTTCCACCGGCTGCTCGCCCTCCCCGAGGAGGTGCGGGCCCGCTACGACGTCTCCTCCATGCGGCACGCCCTGCACGGCGCCGCGCCCTGCCCCGAGCACATCAAACGCGCCATGATCGACTGGTGGGGGCCGTGCGTCGAGGAGTACTACGCGGCGAGCGAGGGCGGCGGCACCTTCGCCACCGCCGAGGACTGGCTGAAGAAGCCCGGCACGGTCGGCAAGGCGTGGCCCATCAGCGAGATCGCCGTCTACGACGACGAGGGGCGGCGGCTGCCCCCGGGCGAACTCGGCACCGTCCACATGCGCATGACCACCGGGGACTTCAGCTACCACCGCGACGAGGCGAAGACCCGGCAGAACCGCATCGGGGACTTCTTCACCGTCGGCGACCTCGGCCACCTCGACGAGGACGGCTATCTCTTCCTCCGCGACCGCAAGATCGACCTGATCATCGCGGGCGGCGTCAACATCTACCCCGCCGAGATCGAGGCCGTTCTGCTCTCCCACCCCGCCGTCGCCGACGCCGCGGTCTTCGGCGTCCCGCACGAGGAGTGGGGGGAGGAGGTCAAGGCCGTGATCGAGCCCGCCGCGGGCCAGGAGCCGGGGCCCGCCCTCGCCGACGCCCTCCTGGCCCACTGCGCTTCTCGGCTCGCCGGCTACAAACGTCCCCGTTCGGTGGACTTCATCGCCACCATGCCGCGCGACCCCAACGGCAAGCTCTACAAACGGCGGCTGCGCGAACCGTACTGGGCCACCGAACGCGCCCAGCGGTAGTCCGCCTTGCCGCTGGGCGAGCGCTGGATGCTCTCCACGGTCACCAGCCGGCGCGGGATCTTGTACCCGGCGAGCCGTGCGCGGCAGTGCTCCTGGATCTCCGCCAGCGAGGGCGTCCCGGCGCCCGCGCGCACCTGCACCACGGCGGAGACCCGGGTCCCCCAGGTCGCGTCCGGCACGCCGGTGACCAGCACGTCGTACACGTCCGGATGGTCCTTGAGCACCTGCTCCACCTCCTCCGGATACACCTTCTCGCCCCCGGTGTTGATGCACTGCGAGCCCCGCCCCAGCACCGTGACCACCCCCCGCTCGTCGACCGTCGCCATGTCACCGAGCAGCACCCAGCGCTCGCCCCGCACCTCGAAGAAGGTCTCCGCGGTCTTCACGGGGTCGTTGTAGTAGCCCAGCGGCACATGGCCGCGCAGCGCGATCCGGCCCGGCTCGCCGACCGCCACCGGGCGCAGCGTGGCCGGGTCGACCACCGAGGTGCGCTCGTTGACCCGCAGCGTCAGCGCGGCCCCCCGGCCGTCGTCGTCGGCCGTGGCCGTGCCGTTGAAACCGGACTCCGAGGAGCCGAAGTTGTCCAGCAGCGGCACCCCCGGCAGCAGCGCGGAGAACTGCTCGCGGACGGTGCGCGACAGCAGCGCGCCGGAGCTGCTCACGCTCAGCAGGGACGAGCAGTCCAGGCCCCGCAGCGGCCCCGCCAGCGCGTCCAGCAGCGGCCGCAGCATCGCGTCGCCGACCAGCGACGCCGTGGTGACCTTCTCCCGCGCGACGGTGCGCAGCGCCTCCTCGGGGACGAACTTGCGGTGCAGCACCACTTTCTGGCCGAAGTGGAACGCGATGAACGCGGTCAGGGTGGCGGTGCCGTGCATCAGGGGGGCCATGGGGAAGAACACCAGGCCCGCGCCGCCCGCGGCGACCCGCTCCGCCACCTCCTCCGGCCGCCGTACGGGCTCCCCGGTGGGCGCGCCCCCGCCCATGCCCGAGAAGAACAGGTCCTCCTGGCGCCACATGACGCCCTTGGGCAGTCCGGTGGTGCCACCGGTGTAGATCAGGAACAGATCGTCGCCGGAGCGGGGGGCGAAGCCCCGCTCCGGGGAGGCCGCGCGCTCCGCCTCCGCGTAGGGCACGCACGGGAGGCGCGGCTCGGGTGCGGCGTCGGGCGGGCCGCCCACCCGCAGCAGATGGCGCAGCCGGGGCGCGCGACCCAGGGCGCCGGCGACCCGCTCGGTGAACTCCGCGTCGAACACGAGGGCGGTGAGGTCGGCGTCGCGGTAGAGCAGCGCCAGTTCGTCCTCGACATAGCGGTAGTTGACGTTGACCGGGACGGCGCGCGCCTTGAGGCAGCCCAGCACGGTTTGGAGGTACTCGACGCCGTTGTACAGATGCAGCCCCACGTGGTCGCCCGCCCGCACCCCGGAGTCGAGCAGATGGTGGGCGAAACGATTCGCCGCGCGGTCCAGCCCGGCATAGGTCAGCCGGCGCTCCGCGCCCGTGCCCGGGTGGTCGAGGTGCACCAGCGCCTCGCGCTCCGGGACGGCGTCCGCGATCGATTCGAACAGGTCGGCGAGGTTGAACTCCATGGCTCCTCCTGGCGGCGTCGGACCATCGGTTCGGCGGTCATTAGAGCGCTCGGCGCCGGTCGGCGGAAGGCGGGCCGCCCAAGAAATCTGACGAGGCGTCAGAAAACTCTTGAACTGTGCGGCCCGCTCCTGCACCCTGCTTTCTCACCGGCGACGGCGGGAGGCTGCCATGGGCCACGGGACCGACCATCTGCGGGTGCGCAGGGAGGGCGCCACCCTGGTGCTCACCCTCGACCGCCCCGAGGCGCGCAACGCGCTCTCCCTCGGCATGCTCGTCGGCCTCCACGACGGCTGGGCGGAGGCGGACCAGGACGACTCCATCCGCTCCGTCGTCCTCACCGGCGCCGGCGGGGCGTTCTGCTCCGGCATGGACCTCAAGGCCCTCGCCGGCGCCGACATGGCGGGCCAGGAGCACCGCGAGCGCATGACGGCCGACCCCGACCTCCACTGGAAGGCCATGCTCCGGCACCACCGCCCCCGCAAGCCCGTGCTCGCCGCCGTGGAGGGCCCCTGCGTCGCCGGCGGCACCGAGATGCTCCTGGGCACCGACATCCGCGTCGCCGGCCGCAGCGCCACCTTCGGGCTCTTCGAGGTCCGGCGGGGCCTGTTCCCCATCGGCGGCTCCACCGTCCGCCTCGCCCGCCAGATCCCCCGCACCCACGCGCTGGAGATGCTCCTCACCGGCCGCCCCTACTCCGCCGACGAGGCCCAGCGGATCGGCCTCATCGGCCGCGTGGTCCCCGACGGCACCGCCCTGGAGCGCGCCCTGGAGACCGCCGAACTGATCAACGCCAACGGGCCGCTGGCCGTCGAGGCGGTCAAGGCATCCCTCTACGACAGCGCCGAGCTCACCGAGGCCGACGGGCTCCGGCTCGAACTCGAGCGCGGCTGGCCCGTCTTCGACACCGCCGACGCCAAGGAGGGCGCGCGGGCCTTCGCCGAGAGGCGCCCGCCCGTCTACCGGCGGGCCTGAGCGCCGCCCGGCCGCCTGCCGGGCCCGACCGCCGCCCGCACCCGACGAAGGAGTGCCGACACCCCATGCCGGAGACGACGGGGACGCTCACCGCGCCCCTCACCCTCGAATTCCCCTTCACCCGCTCCCTCGGCCCCGTCCAGAGCGCCTTTCTCACCGGACTGCGCGAGCGCGTCCTCCTCGGGGTCGTCACGGGCGACGGCCGGGTGCTGGTGCCGCCCGTCGAGTACGACCCGGTCACCGCCGAGGAGATCCGCGACCTCGTGGAGGTCGCCCCCACCGGCACCGTCACCACCTGGGCCTGGCAGCCCGCCCCGCGCCCCGGCCAGCCGCTGGACCGGCCCTTCGCCTGGGTGCTGGTGCGGCTCGACGGCGCCGACACCGCCCTGCTGCACGCCCTTGACGCGCCGGGGCCCGACGCCGTCCGCACCGGCATGCGGGTGCGCGTGCGCTGGGCCGAGCGGCGCACGGGGGCCATCACCGACATCGCCTGCTTCGAACCGTACGGACAGAGCCTCGGCGACGCCGCAGTACGGAGCGAGGGCGCGCCCCACGACACCGTACGGGGCACGGGCGCGCCGGTCCCCGTCCCGCACGACGGGGTCTTCCCCGACCCCGTCACCGGCATCGTGGCGCCCGCCCGCCTCGACTACACCTACACGCCCGGCCGCGCCCAGACCCGCTATCTGACGGCCCTCGCCGAGCACAGAACGGTCGGCGAGCGCTGCCCCTCCTGCCGGAAGGTGTGCGTGCCCCCGCGCGGCGCCTGCCCCACCTGCGGGGTGCCGACCGACGAACAGGTGGAGATCGGCCCGCGCGGCACCGTCACCACCTACTGCGTCGTCAACATCAAGGCCCGCAACCTCGACATCGAGGTGCCCTACGTCTACGCCCACATCGCCCTCGACGGCGCCGACCTCGCCCTCCACGGCCGCGTCGCCGGCATCCCGCACGACCAGGTGCGCATGGGCCTGCGCGTCGAGCCCGTCTGGGCCCCCGGCGAGCGCCACCCCGACCACTACCGCCCCACCGGCGAGCCCGACGCCGACTACGACACCTACAAGGAGCTGCTGTGACGCCGGACGTGGCCATCGTCGCCTACGCGCGGACCGGCGACCCCGGGGCCCAGGCGGACCTCTCCGAACTGGAGATGCTGCTGCCCGTCCTGCGGGAGGCGCTGGCGCAGGTCGACATGGCGGCCTCCGACACCGACTTCATCTGCTCCGGCTCCAGCGACTACCTGGCCGGCCGCGCCTTCTCCTTCACCATGACGTTGGACGGTGTGGGCGCCTGGCCCCCGGTCTCCGAGTCGCACGTGGAGATGGACGGCGCCTGGGCCCTGTACGAGGCGTGGGTCCGGCTGCGCTCCGGAGCGGGTGACACCGCGCTCGTCTACTCCTACGGCAAGTCCACCGCCGGCCGGCCGCGCGACGTCCTCACCCGCCAGCTCGACCCGTACTACCTGGCCCCCCTGTGGCCCGACGCCGTGTCCCTGGCCGCCCTCCAGGCCCGGGCCCTGCTCGACGCCGGCCTCACCGACGAGGCGCGGCTCGCGGCCATCGCCGCCCGCGCCCGCGAGAACGCCGCCGCCTGTGACCACGCGGGCACCCCCGAGAGCACCGCCGCCCCCGACAACGCCGGCACCCCTGACACCCCTGACACCCCTGACACCCCTGACTACGTAGTGCCGCCCCTGCGCGCCCACGACGTGCCGCCCGTCGGCGACGGCGCCGCAGCCGTCGTCCTCGCCACCGGGGACACCGCCCGCCGGCTCTCCCCCCGCCCCGCGTGGATACGCGGGATCGACCACCGCGTCGAGGCCCACGCCCTCGGCGTCCGCGACCTCACGGACTCGCCCTCCACCCGGCTGGCCGCCGAGCGGGCCGGCGCCTTCGACCGCCCCGTCGACACGGCGGAACTGCACGCCCCCTTCACCTCCCAGGAGGTCGTGCTGCGCCGGGCCCTGCGCCTGGGCGGGACCGTACGGGTCAACCCCTCCGGCGGGGCCCTGGTCGACAACCCCCTCATGGCCGCCGGGCTCATCCGGCTCGGCGAAGCCGCGGCCCGCGTGCACCGGGGGGAGTCCGACCGCGCCCTCGCCCACGCCACCTCGGGCCCGTGCCTGCAACAGAATCTGGTCGCCGTGCTGGAAGGGGACACGCCATGAGCCGCGCCACGAGCCGTACCACGGGCGCCGCCGCGAGCCGTACTACGGATCGCGCCGCGAGCCGTAGTACGGGCCCCGCCCGGGGCGGCACCGGCGGGCCCGCCTCCGGCCGCGAACCCGTGGCCGTCGTCGGCATCGGCCAGACCCGGCACGCCGCCGCCCGCCGCGACGTGTCCATCGCCGGCCTGGTGCGGGAGGCCGCGCTCCGCGCCCTGGCGGACGCCGAACTGTCCTGGCCGGACATCGACGCCGTCGTCATCGGCAAGGCGCCCGACTTCTTCGAGGGCGTGATGATGCCGGAGCTGTATCTCGCCGACGCCCTCGGCGCCGTCGGCAAGCCCCTCACCCGGGTGCACACCGCGGGCTCCGTCGGCGGGTCGACCGCCCTGGTCGCCCTGGACCTGATCGCCGCCCGCGTCCACCGCACGGTGCTCACCCTCGCCTTCGAAAAACAGTCCGAGTCCAACGCGATGTGGGGCCTGTCGCTCCCCGTCCCCTTCCAGCAGCCCCTGCTGGCCGGCGCCGGTGGCTTCTTCGCCCCGCACATCCGCGCCTACATCCGGCGCACCGGCGCCCCCGACACCGTGGGCACGCTCGTCGCCTACAAGGACCGCCGCAACGCCCTCAGGAACCCGTACGCCCATCTGCACGAGCACGACCTCACCCTCGACGCGGTCCGCGCCTCGCCCATGCTGTGGGACCCCATCCGCTACTCCGAGACCTGTCCGTCCTCCGACGGGGCGTGCGCGATGGTGCTCACCGACCGCGCCGGCGCGCGGCGGGCACCGCACCCCGTGGCCTGGGTGCACGGCGGGGCCATGCGCAGCGAGCCCACGCTGTTCGCGGGCAAGGACGTGGTGTCACCGCGCGCCGGGCGGGACTGCGCGGCCGCCGTCTACCGCCAGGCCGGGATCGCCGACCCCCGCCGGGAGATCGACGTGGTCGAGATGTACGTGCCGTTCTCCTGGTACGAGCCGATGTGGCTGGAGAACCTGGGCTTCGCGGCGGAGGGCGAGGGCTGGAAGCTCACCGAGTCCGGGGTGACGGCGATGGACGGCGATCTGCCCGTCAACCCGTCGGGCGGGGTCCTCTCCAGCAACCCGATCGGCGCCTCCGGGATGATCCGCTTCGCGGAGGCCGCGGCGCAGGTGCGGGGCCGGGCGGGCGAGCACCAGATCGAGGGCGCGCGCACGGCGCTGGGGCACGCGTACGGCGGCGGCTCGCAGTTCTTCTCCATGTGGCTGGTCGGTGCCGAGGAACCGACCACCTGACCGCCTCCGCATGACTCCGCTTGCTCGCACCATGAGCGTTTCCGCCCTGTACTTGACCGGAATTGGCGGGAGTTGGCCGTGGTGCATGGGCAGGTTGACGTACGACCTGTCCGGCCCGGGTCTCCATGGCTAGGCTGACCGGGACGACGCATCGGGAGGAGCAACGGACGTGGCCGAGAGCACCACACAGCAGCCGCCGGCGAAGGTGAAGCCGCAGCTCGACCTCAGCAACGCGGAGTGGCTGTCCAGCAGCCAGGGGTCCGGGGACGTGCAGATCGCCTTCGTCGAGGGCTATATCGCGATGCGGGACGGGCGCAACCCCGAGGGGCCGGCCCTGATCTTCACGCCCGCGGAGTGGCGGGCCTTCGTCCTCGGCGCCCGGGACGGCGAGTTCGACCTCACCTGAGCCGTCGAGTGGGATCTCCGGCGGGGGCCGCGGTCCCGACCGCCCCGGGCGGCGGGAACCGCCGTCACCGCCGGAGATCCGGACGGCCCGACGCCGGGCGCGCAACCGGAGGGCCTCTCCGCCGGACCGGACGTGCGGCCGGTCCTCGGACCCGTCTCGGACACGCCTCGCACCCGGCCGGGCCGCGAGCGGAAGGGTCCGCCCGGCCACGTACGATGGCCGTATGTCGTTCCTCCGCCGCCGCAGCGCAGCCACGCCCACCGGTCCGGACTTCGATGTCCTGGCGATGGACCCCGCAGACTGGCCCGGCAACCTGGGCGCCGGCCTGCTGCCCGCCGCCGACGGCTCCTGCCAGGGCGTCTTCCTCCGCTACGACCTCTTCGGCGGCCGCGGCCCCGCCATGGTGATCGGCAACCTCCCCGAGGGCTCCCCGGCCCGGGAACTGCCCGACGGCCAGGTGCCCTTCGAGGTGGCCCAGCTGCTGGCAGCCCTCGGCCACGAGGAGCCGGTGGAGGCGCTGGAGACCGAGGACACCCCGGTCATGCACGAGGACAATCTGCTGATCGTGCGCCGGATCAAGATCTCGGAGAGCCGGGTCTCCTGCGTCCAGTTCGACCGCAGCGACGGCGTCCTGGTCACCATCGCCAGCTGGGACCGGCCCATCACCGACGATCTCTACCAGCTGCTCAAGCCCCTCCCCGCGGAGATGTTCCAGCAGGGCTGATAGCCCGCCGCCGGCCCGGACCTCCCGGCCCGGCCCCCGGCGACCCACGGCCCCGGCCCGGCCCCGGCCCTAGGGCACCGACCGCACGGTCACGTCCTCGGCCCGGACGAAGGCCACCCGGTGGCCCAGCTGGATCTGGTAGTAGCGCTGCGCGCCACGGACCACCCGATGACCGGCGGAGTCGAAGGTCGTGGCCCAGTAGTACTCACCCGCGGTCTCCAGCCCCACCGCGTAGCTCTGGCCCGGGAGCAGCCGGTACGGCAGCGGTGTCAGCGGCTGCGCAGGCACCCCCGCCGGATACGCGGCGGCCTCCGGATACGCCCGGCCGTACACCGGGATCTCACCGGCGTCCGGCCTCGGGCTCGCCACCACGCCCCGGGAGCCGACGGCCGTCGGCTGCCACCGGGGATTGTGGAACCACGCCTTCTGGCCGAGGTACCAGATTGCCGTCCAGTCGCCGCGGCGCTCGGCCACCGCGTACTGCTGCCCCGTCGACGCCCGCGCCCCCGTGTCGTTCACCCCGGTCGTCGACGGCGACCCGTCCGGGCGCAGCCCGATGTCCCTGATCAGCGGGGCGTCCGCCCGCGGCTCGGTGTGCAGCCGCACGGCGCCCGACCCGTGCGGGGGACAGGCCGCGCCGCCCTGGCCGCAGCCGGTGTAGGGCGGCCGGTGCCGGTCGTAGTCCGGGCGGATCGTGATCAGCTCGGAGCGCGGGCCGGCCGACGGGTTCAGCGGGGCCCGCAGCAGCGCGAAGTAGTGGTCCCAGTCCCAGTACGGCCCCGGGTCGGTGTGCATCCCGGGCACCGACGAGGGGACGGGGCCCGGCACATTGTCGTGCCCCAGGATGTGCTGCCGGTCCAGCGGAATCGCGAACCGGTCCGCCAGATACCGCACCAGCCGGGCCGAGGCCCGGTACATCGTCTCCGTGTACCAGGCGTCCGGCGCCGTCAGAAAGCCCTCGTGCTCAAGACCCACGGACTTGGCGTTCACGTACCAGTTGCCCGCGTGCCAGGCGACGTCCTTGAGCGCGGTGTGCTGGGCCACGTGCCCGTCGGCGGAGCGCAGGGTGTACTGCCACGACACATACGTCGGGTCCCGCACCAGCCGGACCGCCGTCTCCCACGACCCCTCGGTGTCATGGATGACGATGTAGTCCACCTTCTGCGACCGCGGCCGATCGGCCTTGTCGTGGTTGCCGTAGTCCGTCTGACCGTTCTCCTCGAACTCCTGATAGGGGGCCGGGAGCCACTCACAGGCCAGGGTGCGCGGGCACTCCACCGGCCCCGGGTCGGCGCGGCGCGCCCCCGCCGCACGCCGCTGGGCGGCCGACGGCACCGCTCCGGGGGCCGGCGGCAGGACGACCCGCTGCCCGCTGTCCGTGGTGCGCCGCTCACCCGAGCGCAGTACGGAGAACACGTCGTCGGCGTACACGGCCGCGGTCCCCGGGTCGCCGGCCCCCGCGTACCGGGCCACCGCGCCGTACCAGTCGGCCGGGTCCCCGCCGAGCGGCCGGCCGAGCCGGCGCTGCTCCTCCGCCAGCAGCGCCGCGCCACCCCGGATGTTCGCCACCGGATCACGCCGCAGGGCGTCCGCCGACAGCCCGGTCAGCGCCGCGGCGCGCTCCACCGTGCGCAGCCGCTCCGGCAGCTCCCCGGGCTCGGGCAGCCGCCGGTGGACCGCCGGCGCGGGCCGTGCCTCGTCGCCCCGCGGGTCCTCCGTGCCGTGGCTGTGGTGCGGGGCCTCCCGCAGCGCCGTACGGGTGTCGGTGAGGTGCATCGGCCCGTACCCGCCGGTGACGCTGGGCGCGCCCCCGTGGGTGTCCCAGCGGGACTGCAGGTAGGAGACGGCCAGCAGCAGACCGCTCGGCACCCCGTACTCCGCCGCGGCGGCGGTGAAGGCTTGCTGCAGGGACCCGGGGGCGGTCCGGTCGGCCCGCTCGGCCCGCGCCTGCGGGGCGGTGGCCGGAAGCAGGGGCAGCAGCAGGGCGGCGGCCGCTGTCGCGACCGCCGCCCTCGCCACCCGCCGAGGCGGGACTCGTGTGGCTCTTGTGGCCCGTGAGGTTCTGGAGTTGGGGGAGTCGGTTTCTGGCAACGCAGCCTCCTCGAGGTGAACCCGACTACAGGTATCGCCGGGCCGACAACCCGTCAATCCGCCGGACCACCGCACTTCCGCGGGGGTCCGCCGGGGCGCGCCCAAGAGCCTCGTACGGAGGCCGCGCAAGGCCCCGAACGGAGGCCGCGCAAAGGCCGCGAACGGAGGCCCCGAACGGCGGTCAGCGGCGGGCCCGGCATTCGGGCGCGCCGCTGACACGGATGGCCTCCCGCGCGGTGCTCCCCGGCGGGAAGCACCGAACGGGCTCACCGGGTGCCGACCGCCGCTCGGACCGCCCGGCGGGCCAGCGCGCAGTCGTCGTGCAGCCGGCGCAGCAGCAGCCGCTGCTCCTCGCCGGAACCGGAGCCGGGGCCCGGCGCCGCCGGGGAGGGGTCCCGCATCGTCCGGGCCACCGCCGTCTCGTAGGTGCGGATCTCCTGGGTCAGCACCAGCATCAGATTGACCAGGAAGGCGTCCCGCGCCATGGGCCCGGCGGCCTGCGCCATCTGGCTGATCTGGCGCCGCGCCACCGGCGCCGCGTCACCGAGCACCGTCCAGAGCGTCGCCAGGTCGTACCCCGGGAGGTACCAGCCGGCGTGCTCCCAGTCCACCAGGACCGGCCCGGCGGGGGAGAGCAGGATGTTGGAGAGCAGCGCGTCACCGTGGCAGAACTGCCCCTGCACATGCGCCAGGCCGTGCAGCAGCTTCTGCAGATCACCCATGTCGCGGTCGGTGAGCAGCCCCAGCTCGTGATAGCGGGTGATCCGCGACGCGTAGTCGATCGGGGCGTCGAACATGCCCGCCGGGGGCCGCCACCGGTTGACCCGGCAGATGGCGCCCAGCGTGGCGCGGACGTCGGCACGCGGCGGCGACTCCACCGGGTGCCGTTGCAGAGCGGCGACCCGGCCGGGCATCCGCTCCATGACCAGCGTGCAGTTGTCCGGGTCCGCGGCGATCAGCCTCGGCACGCGCACGGGGGGGCGGTGCCGGACGAACGCGCGGTATGCCGCTATTTCGTGGCGGAACCGCTCGGCCCAGGCGGGCGAGTGGTCCAGTAAACACTTGGCGACGGCCGTACTGCGTCCGGTGGTGCCGACCAGCAGGACGGAGCGGCCGCTGCGGCGGAGCACCTGTACGGGATTGAACTCCGGACAGATGCGGTGGACCGCGGCGATCACGGTCCGCAACTGCGCGCCCTGGGGGCCGGACAAGTCGATTCTCCCGCTGAGCGGTTGCGGGCCGAGCCCCGGGGCCCGCCGCGCGCGGCCGCCGCCGAGCACCGAACCTCCGGCGTGCGTGGGATCGAGATACGGCCCACTGCCGTTCTGGTGCGGGCGGTGCGGCCGGGGCGGGGCGGACACGGAGGACGATGCTGCGTACATGGACGATACAGATCCCTTCGTGTGCCGATGACTGCCTGCGCGCTTCCCGGTCCGGGCGGGTCGGGCGGGCCCGGGCCGGCTCGCCCGGACGGAAGCGGCCGGGCGACCGCGCACCCTGGGGAATGCGCGGCGTTCGTCGTCCGGCAGCGTGAGTGCCCGGGGCCGCCGATGGCTGCCGGTGCTGCTGTTGGCCGGCCGGAGGCCGACCGTTGGCTGCCCGATGGCTGACCGATGGCTGCCCGTGCCGCCGATGGCAGCCGGTGACCGTCCGAAGCCGACACCGGGCCGGGAAGGCGCGTTCCTACCTGACACCCATCCGCGGGTGGCACACCATGTGGCGCACCCTGGCGAACCCTGGCGAATAGTCGCACGGCCGATGACTGGCGGTTACTGTCAACTCAGCCGAGGAACCTGGGGGCTTGACGTGACCAAGGAACCCAACACCCGCCTCGCGGATCTGTTCGGCCTCGCCGGCTGGTCCAAGGGGGAGCTCGCGAGGCTCGTGAACCGGCAGGCGGCCGCCATGGGGCATCCGCAGCTGGCGACCGACACCTCGCGGGTGCGGCGTTGGATCGACACCGGCGAGGTGCCGCGCGATCCCGTGCCGAAGGTACTGGCGACTTTGTTCACCGAGCGACTCGGCCGTGTCGTGACCATCGAGGATCTCGGGTTCGACCGGCACGGGCGCACGGGCAAGAGGCAGTCCGTCGACGGACTGCCCTGGGCGCCCGACCGGACTGCCGCGGTCCTCACCGAATTCACGGGAATGGACCTCATGCTCAACCGACGCGGCCTGGTGGGCGCGGGCGCCGCGCTCGCCGCAGGCTCAGCCATCAGCGGTGCCATGCACGACTGGTTGCACACCGAACCGGCTCTCTCCGCCGACGCTCCCCGGTTCGACGATCCGCTCACCGTCGACACGGCGGGCTTCGACCGCTACGAGGCGGCCCCCGTGGGGTCGCAGGAGATCGAGGCGCTGGAGCGCTCGGTCGAAGTCTTCCGCGCCTGGGACGCGGCCCGCGGTGGCGGGCTCCAGCGCAAGGCCGTGGTGGGCCAGCTCAACGAGGTGGGCGGCATGCTCGCCTATCGCCACCCCGACCACCTCCAGCGCAGACTGTGGGGGGTGGCGGCCAACCTGGCGGTGCTCGCGGGCTGGATGTCCCACGACGTGGGCCTGGAGCCCACCGCCCAGAAGTACTTCGTGATCGCCGCGCACGCGGCCCGCGAGGGCGGCGACCGGCCGCGCGCCGCGGAGGCGCTCTCCCGGGCGGCGCGCCAGATGGTGCACCTGGGCCGGCCGGACGACGCCCTGGACCTGATGAAGCTCGCCAAGTCCGGGGCGGGTGAGGAGACGCTCCCGCGCACCCGGGCCATGTTCCACACCATCGAGGCGTGGGCCCAGGCCGCCATGGGCCACGGCCAGGCGATGCGGCGCACCCTGGGCGAGGCGGAGGAGCTCTTCATCTCGGACAGGGGCGATGTGCCGCCGCCGAGCTGGATGCAGTTGTTCAACGAGGCGGACATGCACGGGATGCAGGGGCTGGCCTATCGCACCCTCGCCGAGCACGACCCGACGGCCGCCGCGATCGCCGAGCGGCACGCCAAACTGGCCCTGGAGCTGCGGGAGGCCGGCCGCCAGCGCTCCCAGATCTTCGACCACATCTCCATCGCCTCGGCCTGCTTCATCGCCGACGACCCCGACCAGGCGGACTGCTACGCCCGGCTGGCGCTGGTGAGCATCGGGGAGAACTCCTCGCACCGCACCTGGGACCGGCTGCGCGAGATGTACCGGCTGACCGGTCGCTACGCCAGCTACGCCAAGATCGAGGATCTGCGGGAGGAGATCCAGCAGGCCATGCCCAAGGACATCGCCAAGCAGCGGGGGCTCGGAAAGCAGCGCAATGCGTCGGTGTGACAGGAACCACCACGTGGCACCGTGGTGGCTCGTGTCCCTTCCTTCTCTTCCCTTTTTCCCTGAATCAGTTCGTATCAGCTGATCCGGGCGACCAGCACGCAGGCGTCGTCCTCGCGCTCCGCGTCGCCGAACTCCTCGACCACGATCCGTACGCACTCCTGGGCGCTGCGCGCCGCGGTCAGCCGGGGGGCCAGCGCCAGCAGCCGCTGGGCGGCCTCGGAGCCGCCGATCGGATCGTCGGTGAGGTACGCGGCGCGGGGGGAGAGCCCGTCGGTGTGGAGCACCAGCAGATCGTCCGGCTGCAGCCGCTCCTCGGCCTGTCCATAGGTGGCGCCCGAGGTGGCGCCCAGCAGCACGCCCTCCGGGGGAGCCAGCGAGCGCCCCGTCCCGTCGCGGAACAGCAGCGGGGCGGGGTGGCCCGCCTGGGCCCAGCGCAGGGTGCGGGTGCTCGGGTCGTAGCGGCAGCAGATGGCGCTGCCCAGCGCGGGTTGGGTGGAGGCGTCGAGCAGCTGATTGAGCCAGCCCATCAGATCGCCGGGCTGCACTCCGGCGATCGCCATGCCCCGGAGCGCGCCGAGCAGCATGGCCATGCCGGAGGTGGCCGTCACGCCATGGCCGGTGAGGTCGCCGGCGCTGAGCAGCGTCTGGCCGTCGGGGAGGTGCAGGGCGTCGTACCAGTCGCCGCCGATCAGCGCGCTGGAGGAGGACGGCAGGAAGTGCGCCGCCAGATCGAGGGTGACCGGCCCGCCCTGCGGGAAGCGCAGCGATCCGCGCCACGGCGGGAGCACGGCCTCCTGGAGCTCGACCGCCAGCCGGTGCTCGGTCCGGGCGATGTGCTGCTCGCGCTGCAGGGTGTCACGGGTCTCGCGCACGGCCCGCTGGGTCCGGCGCAGCTCGCTCACGTCCCGGAGCACCGCCCACATGGACGCGGTGGCGCCGTCGGAGTCGAGCACGGGCTCGCCCATCATGTGCAGCGTGCGCACACAGCCGTCGGCGCGCACGATGCGGAACTCGCCGTCGATCGGCTTGCCGTCCACCAGGCAGTCGGTGACCATCGCGGTCAGCAGCGCCTGGTCCTCGGAGAACAGCCAGGACGGCAGCTCGTCCAGGGAGAGCGGCCCGTCCTCCGGGTCCCGGCCGAAGATCTGGAACAGCTCGTCGGACCAGTCGATGTGGTCGGTGAGCAGATTCCACTCGGCGCTGCCGACCCGGCTCAGCAGCGAGGCGCGCCCGGGGCCCGCGGGAGCGGCGGCCCGGGTGGAGTACGCCGCGTCCGTCTCCTCGGCCTCCTCGCTCTCCGCCACGGCCGGCTCGGGCTGGGGCGGCAGGCCCTCGCGCAGCTGGCCGAGCTGCTCGCCGAGGTCGTCCAAGTGGTGCACCGCGAGATCGCACAGGGCCCGCTGCCAGCGGAGATGCGGGTCGTTCCCATCCGCCGAGGCGTCCCGGCGCACCGCGTCGACCCCGCCCCGGAGTCTGCGGGTCTGCGAGATCAACGCCTCCACCGCGTCACGCTCGGGCGGCTGGGCTGCGGGACGGTCCGCGGAGATATGGGGCGGCATGTCGTACTCCGATACAGGCGCGGCGCGGCCAGGTCTGACGGAAGGGCCGGTTACGACTGTTGCACAGGCGGCGACCGGCTGTAAGGGATTTGGCAACACCCGATTCGGTGGTGCTTCTGACATATGCCTAGGGCCTTGTGGGAACCGAACGGACCGGGCTCGGCGGAATGACTCGGTCCGGGTAGGCTGCGGCGCTCGGGAACCGGCGAAATCCATGGGCCTCACCAGGCGTAGGGACCGGGATCATCGGCAAGAATGCCGGTCGGCGGAAATCCCGTTGCCAGTCAATCTCCCCGCACCGGATGCTGACCTCATGTTCGATCCAGACATAGCGCCCAGTGGCACTCTCATCGGCCTCCTCCAGCGAGGACGCGGTGACGGGACGCTGCACGCCCTCGCCGCGCCGCGGGCGGAGGCGCTCGCCGCGCTCCACCACTGTGTGCTGCGCGACCCCCGGCACGACTGGCAGCTCGAGAACCGCTCCCTGTACTACGCCCGCCTCTACCTGGAGCTCGACGGCGGCCTCGACGCGATCGAACAGCACCTCTTCCACCCCGACGACCTCGTGAACACCGGCGAGGAGCGCACCGGGCTCGCCCTCTCCGTCCTCGGCCACCTCGCCGGGTACGGCCGCGAGGACGCCCTGCGGCTGCTGCGGCGCTACGCGGCGACCGGCGGCAACTGGGCCTGGGCCCTCGACGAGCTCGCCCTGCGGGACGACGACAGCGCGCTGCGCGGCCTCTGCCGCCCCGTGCTCGCCCGCTTCCCCCGCACCCCCGAGGGCGAGGCGGAGCTCGCGGCCGCCGTGCGCGACGCCTTCGAGCCGCACCCCTGGCGGCTGTGGGCCGACCACCCCGACGAGCCGGAGTGCGCCGCCCGCGTCCGCGCCGCCCGCGAACAGGGCTCCTTCGACCGCTGGCAGCGCCAGATGCGCCCGTCCGGCCCGCGCCCCGGCTGGAGCGTCGCCGAGGTCCTCGACTGGGCCCAGCAGGGGCTGGACCAGCACCCCACCCAGCTCCGGGACGCCGCCGCCGCGCGCTGTCTCGTCGCCGTGGCGGGGCCCGAGGACCGCCCTGCGATCGTGGCCGCCGCCCGTACGGGCCCCGACGGCGCCCGGAGCGCGGCCCTGCGCTATCTCGCCGAGCAGCAGGACCCCCGGGCCCTCGATCTGATCGACGCGGCCGCCACCGCCCCCTCGGAGACCGTGGTGGCGGCGGCCGTCGATTCCTTCGAACGGATGCGGGGCACCGACGCCGTGGCCCGCGCGCGGGCCTGGGCCCGCCGCGAGGACGCCGTGGGCAGGGCCGCGGCGGCGATGCTCGCCTGCCGGGGCGGCCTCCAGGACGCCCCCCTGGTCCTCTCCGCGCTCCGCAGAACCGTACGGGCGCAGGGGCCGAACGCGCCCGAGCTGTGGTCGCTCGTCGACGGCGCCGGGCGGCTCGCCATCGAGTGCGCCGCCCCCGTACTGCGCCACATCTACCGCGAGACCTCCTCGTCCCATCTGCGCGGCCGGGCCGCCCGGGCCCTGGCCGCCACGGACCCCTCGTTCCCGGCCGGCTTCGCGGTCGAATGCCTCTGGGACTGCGAGGAGAGCACCCGCGAACTGGGGGCGCGGCACGCCGCCACGGGCGACACGCGGGTCGTGGAGCGGCTGCGGAGCCTGGCCGCCGACCCCGCGGAGGAGGCCCAGGTCCAGACGGCGGTGCGCAGCCGGATGGGGTTCGGCGCGGAGCCGGACGCCTCGGCGGTGTGACGCCCGGCCGCGCCGCGCGCGGCGGCGCCAGGCCGGCCCGGCCGTTGTTCCGGAGCGGCCGGCCGGACCGGGTCAGCCCGTGCGGCGGGCCGCGGGGACATGGCCGGGGACGAACCGCAGGCCCGTGCCCGGCACCGCCTGTCCCACCGCGCCCAGCGCCTCCTCGGGCACCACGCCGATCACGGGGTAGCCCCCGGTGACCGGGTGGTCCGCGAGGAAGATCACCGGTCGGCCGTCCGGCGGCACCTGCACCGCGCCCAGCACCATCCCCTCGCTGGGCAGCTCGCCCTCCCTGCCCTCGGCCCGCCGCAGCGCGGGCCCCTCCGTGCGGAGCCCGATGCGATTGCTCGCCGCGGAGACCGTGTAGCGCTCGCGCCACAGGGCCGCCAGCGCCCGGGGGGAGAACCAGTCGTGCCGCGGCCCCGGCACCACGGGCAGCGCCAGCTCGGTGGGCGGCCCGTGCCAGGGCAGGGCGTCCGTGCCCGGCGGCGTCGGCCCGTACGGCGTGCCGAGCGGCAGCGACCGGCCGTCCTTCAGCGGCTCCGGGCCGAGCCCCGAGAGCAGGTCCGCGGCCCGGCTGCCCAGCACCGGGGGAACCGCCACCCCGCCCGCGAAGGCGACATAGGCGCGCACGCCGGCCGTGGCCCGCCCGACGTCGAGGACCGCGCCGGCGCGCAGCCGCAGGGGCGCCCCCCAGGCGGCCGGCCGGCCGTCGACCCGTACGGGGCAGGGCGCGCCGGTGACGGCCACCGTGACGGCGCCGGAGACCCGTACGGCGGTGCCGTCGACCGTGGTCTCCAGGGTGGCGGCGTCGTCGGGGTTGCCGACGAGGCGGTTGGCCAGCCGGTGGGCCCGTGGGTCGAGGGCGCCGGAGCGGCCGACGCCCAGGTGCGCGTGGCCCGGCCGGCCCAGGTCCTGGACGGTGGTGAGCGCGCCGGACCGCACCACCTCCAGCGTGCCGGCGCTCATCGGGCGTCCCGGACGAAGCGGACCCGGGTGCCGGGCGTCAGGAGGGCGGCCGGTTCGCGGTCGGGGTCCCACAGTACGGCGTCGGTGCGGCCGATCAGCTGCCAGCCGCCGGGGGAGGGGCGGGGGTAGACCCCGGCGAACTCCCCGGCGAGCGCCACGGACCCGGCCGGCACGGCGGTGCGGGGGCTGCTCCTGCGGGGCACGTGGCGGTTCTCGGGGAGGCCGGTGAGGTAGCCGAAGCCGGGCGCGAAGCCGCAGAAGGCGACGCGGAACGAGGTCTCCCCGACGATCCGGGCGACGCCTTCCTCGTCGGTGCCCCACAGCGAGGCGACCTCGGCCAGGTCCGGCCCGTCGTAGCGCACCGGGATCTCCATCTCGTCGCCGGCCTCGGCGGGCAGCGGGGGCACGTCCCAGTCGCGCAGTTCCGCGGCGAGGGCGCGGGGGTCGCTCAGCCCGTCGAGCAGTACGGTGCGCGCGGCGGGAACGATGTCCCGTACGGCGGGCAGGGCGCCCATGGCGCGGCGGCGCAGCAGTTCGGCGTGGAGCGCCTCCACCTGTTCGGCGGTGTCCAGTTCGACGAGCAGGGCGTGCGGCCCCACGGGCAGCGTGCGCAGGGGGCTCGTGCGGCCGGTGTGGTCGGTGCGGCCCGTGGGCCGGCTCATGTGACGCACGCGGCTCATGCGAAGGGCTCCAGGGTCACGCCGGCGGCGAGGAGTTCGTCGCGCACCCGCCGGGCGAGGCCGGCCGCGCCGGGGGTGTCGCCGTGCAGACAGAGGGACCGGGCGAGCACCTGGACGCGTTCGCCGGTGAGGGCGGTGACGGCCCGGTCGCGGGCCAGGGAGAGGGAGCGGGCGACGACGGCGTCGGGTTCGTGGATCACGGCGCCGGGTTCGCGCCGGGGCACCAGCGTGCCGTGCGCGGTGTAGGCGCGGTCGGCGAACGCCTCGGCGACCGTGGGCAGCCCCGCCTCCTCCGCCGCTGTGTGCAGCCGCGAGCCGGGCAGGCCGAGGACGGGCAGTTTCCGGCCCCCGGCGGCGAGGGTGACCCCCGCGACGACGGCCGCGGCCTGCTCCTCGTCGTGCACCGTCCTGTTGTAGAGCGCGCCGTGCGGCTTGACGTAGGCCACCCGCGAGCCGGCGGCGCGGGCGAACGCCTCCAGGGCCCCGATCTGATAGGCGACTTCGGCGGCGAGTTCCTCGGGCGGCACCTCCATGCTCCGCCGTCCGAAGCCCGCGAGGTCGCGGTACGAGACCTGGGCGCCGATGCGGACGCCGCGCTCGGCCGCGCGCTCGCAGACCCGCCGCATGGTCGCGGGGTCGCCGGCGTGGAAGCCGCAGGCGACATTCGCACTGGTGACGATGGACAGCAGGGCGTCGTCGTCGGTGAGGCTCCAGCGGCCGAAGCCCTCGCCGAGGTCGGCGTTGAGGTCGAGCGCCCGGGCGGGGGCGGCGGCGGCTCCGGCGGCGGG
>NZ_JBPQTV010000061.1:0-24812 GCF_051386515.1 Streptomyces sp. URMC 123
CGTTCTCGGTGCTCAGGTGGGATTGCACGCCGTCGCTTCGCTGATCTCCGCTGTGCTCACCCTCGCGGTGGGGCGCACGGGGGTGGTGGAGATCCGGCGCAGGATGCCGCGCTCGCGGTAGCCAGTGATCACCGGAGGCATGGCCATCAGACCAGCCATGATCATCGAAAGGAGCACGGCGACGGGCACGTAGGCCTCGACGGTGGAAAGGCCGCCGAGCTCGTCCGAGGGCTCCGTCATGGACGGGATGAAGCCGAGGACCAGCAGCAGCAGCGTGGGGAAGGCCATGACCCAGAAGACCGAGCCCGGCTCGCGGAAGAACAGGAGCAGCTCCGCGCGCAGCACGGCCCGCCCGGGACGAGGCGTGGTGGTGGTGGACGGTACCGGGGGTGCGGTGGCGGCGCTCATGCTTCGGCTCCCGTCAGGTCGAGGAAAGCGTCATCAAGAGTGGAGTCGGTGACGCGCAGCTGGTGGGCGCTCACCCGGTTACGGGCGAGCAGTCTGATCACCGCATTGACGGTCTCGTCGGTACCGGCGAGGGTGACCCTTCCATCACGCTGCGTGATGGAGGCGAGGCCCGGCAGGGCGGAGAGGACGTCCTCCTCCAGCGGGCGGGAGGGAGTGAAGGAGATGACGGTGCCGCTCGCGGACCGCGCCACCAGACCGGACGGGGTGTCCAGTGCGGCAACCCGCCCACGGTCGAAGATCGCGACCCGGTCGCACAGCCGCTGCGCCTCCTCCATGAAGTGCGTGACGAGGAGGATGGTGACGCCGCTCGCCCGGACGTCCTCGATCAGCGACCACACCTCGCGCCGCGCCGCCGGGTCCAGGCCGGTCGTCAGCTCGTCCAGGACGACGACCCGAGGAATGCCGACCAGGGCGAGCGCGATGGCCAGCCGCTGCTTCTGGCCGCCGGACAGCTGCGCGAAACGGGTGTCGAGCTTCCCCTCCAGGCCCAGGCGCGCGGCCAGAGCGCGCCAGTCGGCGGGGCGGGGGTAGCAGGCGGCGTACAGCTTGAGTGCCTCGGCGACGGTGAGCTTGCCCTGCAGCTCGCTCTCCTGTAGCTGCGCGCCCACGATGAGTGTCATCTGCGCGCGGTCGGCGACCGGGTCCAGCCCGCACACCCGGATCGTGCCGCTGTCCGGAACGCGCAGCCCAAGGATGGACTCGACGGTGGTGGTCTTGCCGGCGCCGTTGGGGCCGAGGACCCCGAAGATTTCGCCCTCCTCCACCGCGAGGGAGACGCCGTCCACGACCGGGCGTCCGCCGTAGCTCTTGCGCAGGTCGTTCACTTCAATGAGACTCATGCCCCCACGGTGCCGGGACGGGCTGGGCCCGCACATCACCCATCACCCTCGCTGGGGGTCAGCCGATCGGTTGACCGCCTGCGTCAACCGATCGGCTGACCCCCTTATGCCCCCTACCGCACGACCCCTACGACCCTGACGTTATTCACCGGCGCACGCCGGCGGATGTGCCGAGTCAGGGAGACAGCCTCTGACCGGCTGCCGGTCAGGCCCCGGGTGAGGCGGTCCCGACGAACAGGCCACGCGGTGCGAGCGGGTGCTTAACGTACTCGATCTCGCACCCCGCGCGGACGAAGGCGCTCTTGTACTCTTCGCGGGTGAACAGCGTGGTGCGGTGCACGTCGGAGAAGTGCGTGACACCGCCCTCCGTCGAGGCCACCAGATAGTGCACCTCCATGTGGCTGACCCTGCCGTCCCGGCCGGAGTGGGGAACGCGGACGTAGGTACGCCCACCCGACTCGACCGTGTCGGTGCCCACATGTAGCCCTCCAGGAAGTCCTCGGGAAGCCGGAAGGGTTCGATGACGATGACGCCGCCCGGTGAGAGGTGATGGGCGAAACTGCGAAGTGTCGCGGTGAGTTCATCAATGTCGGCGCAGTACGCCACCCCGCTGAACATGCTCACCACCGCCCCGAAGGTGCGGTCGAGGGCGAAGTCGCGCATGTCGCCTTGGTGGATGGGGACCCCGGTGTTTTCCGGGCCAACTGCACCATGTCCTCGGGCAGATCGAGGACCTCGTCGTGCCCGAACGAGTCGGCAAAGCGCGAGAGATGGTCGCCGGAGCTGCGGGCGACGTGCAGCAGCGAGTCCGCCTCCGGCAGCCGGGCCCTTATCAGGGACGTCACCAGTGCGGCCTCACCCGTGTAGTCCTTGTCCCGGCCCCGGTAGAAGGCCTCGTACATCTCGCCGCGGTCGTAGACGCTCTCGTGCTGGTCAGTCGCCACGTGTCCGCTCCTTGTGGTGGTTCGGTCGTCTGTCTCGTCTTCCCTGTTGGATCGACGTGTTGAAGCCGATCGAGCAGGGGTGGATAGGTGCCGGGCTGGCGTACGTACTGGGTGCCGCAGGGCCGTCGGGTGGTGGCGGATCGGGTGCCCGCTCTGGCTGGGTGGGAGGACCTGGCCGAGCGTGAGGAACGAGTAGGGATTCATCCTGGGGATCCGATCCTTCTTTCTCCGGACTGTCGTGTGGACGAGGTGTTGAGCCGGTATCTGTGCCGGTCGTCGTTCGCCCGTCTCGCACCGGAGACGAAGCGGAACTACACCGACGACTACAGCTTGTTCTTCGACTTCCTGTGGGGGCGCGGGAAGAACTGGTCGGGCGTGACGGCGGACGATCTGTGGGATTTCGAGGATTGGCGGACCCGTTCGCTGCGGAACCCGCGCCGGGTCGGCGGAGCTCGGTGGAACCGTGGGCTGACGGCGCTGGCACGGCTGTACGAGTGGGCGGTCCAGCACAAGCATGTGCGGACCAACCCGGTGGTCATGCGGTCGGCGCCCGGCCGGAACGGCGGGAGTATCCAGGTGCCGGCTGCGTTGTCGAAGAACGCGCGGGCCAGTGAGGTGCGCTGGCTGACGCCGCGGGCGTTCCGCCGCTGGGTGGAGGTGGGGCTGCGCGGGTTCGGCGCCGACGGTGCTCCGTCGCCGGGGTGGGCGGGGCGGATGGCCGACCGTAACGGTGCCTTCGCTGATCTGCTGTTCTCTTCTGGCGTGCGTCTGACGGAGGGGGCGTCGTTGCTGACGGTGGAGGTTCCACGGCTTCGGCTGGACGGCGGCCGGTACTACGTGGGGCGGCTGGCCCGGGTAGTGACGAAGTCGCGGCGGGCTCGGACGTTCTATGCCTCCTCGGTGGTCGTTGGAGAGGTCGAGGGCTATGTCGAGTCCTCGCGTGCCCGTGTGGTGCGGCGGGCTCAGGCGGCGGGTCGCTACGACGATCTGCCGGTACGGCTGGTGACGCACGAGAGCGGGCGGCACCGGCGGATGCTGCATTGGCGCGATCGCGACGGCGTGGTTGGGCGAACAGCGTTGTCGGAGGCGACGGTGGGGGAACGGATGACGTTTTTCACGGAAGGGCCGACCGGGCCGGAGCCGTTGTGGCTGTGGTTGAGCGAGTCGGGTCTGCCGTTGCGTCCTTCGTCGTGGGAGGGCGTCTTCCGTGCGGCGAACGACCGCTGCGAGGCGGTGCTCTCCGAGGCGATGGACGAGCCGCCGTTCTGCACGCCGCATATGTGTCGACACAGCTTCGCGCTGTGCATGCTGGTGGTCCTCAACCACGTCATGGACCGGCGGATGGGGCTGACGCCGGAGGAGCGGCGCGACTTCCGGCTGTTGTACGGCGATCCGTGGCGGATGGTGCAGGATTTGCTCGGGCACGCCCAGCTGGAGACGACGAGGTGGGTGTACCTGGCGCCGGTGGCGGACTTGCGGCTGCGGTCGCTGCTGGCCGACTTCGTGTCCGCTGACGGGCCGGTGTCGGAGAAGGAGCTGGTGGCACTGTTCGCCCGGCTAACTCGGGAGAGCGAGGGCATCCAGGACCTGGACGAGCAACTGGTAACCGCCCGGTGAGCCGGCGCGGCCGTACGGCGGCCCTCCCCGAGCAGCCGCACCGGCGCCCGGCAGTACTCGAGGCGGGCGGCTTGGTGGTGGAGCACCGGGACCCGCAGGGCCGGAGGCGTTCCTACGACTTCGCCGTGCTGCCGATCCCGCCGGCGTTCCAGCGGTCGCTGGCCGTCCTGTACGCGGCCCGGTGTTCCCCAGGCGGGGGCTGGGACAGCGTCCTGACCAGCGAGGAGTATTGGTATCTGGTGCGGGCCCTCGCCGAGTTCCTCGCCGGTCTGGAGGGCATGCCGCAGGACGTGGACCGGCTGACGGCGGCGCACTGGGCGGAGTGGCGGATGAGTCTGCCGCCGCGGACCAGTGGCTACAACAAGTACGCGACCATTGCGGGGCTGCTCCAGTCCGACGCGCGCCTGCCGCAGCCGGTACGGGAGGCTATGGCCCAGCGGTTCGCCTGGGAGTCGGGCCGCGAGCAGGCCTACCGCCCGGAGGAGTTCCAGGACATCCGCGCGGCGGCCCGGCGCACGTTTCGGGCAGCCCTGCTGCGGATCCGAGAGAACACCGGCCGGCTTCAGTCCTGGCGTGCCGGTGAGATCCCAGCCGGCAGCCGGGAGTGGCTTGTGGGAGAGGCCTTGGACGTGCTGGCGCGTACCGGGGACGTGCCGCTGTACGAGTTCCGGCGGGCCGTGCGTCCTACTCACCGTGAGGCGCTGGGCGGGAGCGCGGCGACGTGCACGTGGATGCGGTTGTTCCTCAGCCGCAAGGAGGCGACCGCGCTGGCGGTGCTGATCGTGATGGAGCTCGCCCTGAACGCCACCACGGTTTCGGAACTGCCCGTGCCGGAGGCGCTGCCGGGCACGGGGGAGGCGGGGGTGCCGGTGTATCGGCTGCGGCTGGAGAAGCGGCGCCGGGCCGGTCCTCGGGGCCGCTTCGAGAGCCGCAACCTCACCGACTCCGGAGCCGGATCCTCAGGGCGGGTCATCACCGAGGCGCTGGAGGCGACCGCGGCCGCACGCGCCGTTGTGGCACTGACCGGCGAGGCTCCCAACCGATTGCTGGTGTGGCACCAGATGACGGGGCACGAGCGGCAGGCGTACCTCAGCCGGTACGTGTGGGCCCGTTCGGGTTGGGTGTGGACGAGCGCGCCGGCCGGGACTGGGCGCGGTCGGTCGGGCTGCCCGGCTCGCCGTTGCGGCGGCTGCGTCGGACGGTGAACGTGCTGCACCGGCGCGAGCCCGGGCAGAACACCCAGGACACGCACGACCAGGTCTACGTGCTGCCCGAGCCGCAGATCCGCGAGGCGGCCGTGCCAGTGATCAACGCTGGAGCGCTGGACGCGGTGGCCTCCGCGCGCCGCACCGTCTTCGCCGCCCGTCTCGCCGACCAACCCCAGGAGGGGGACCGGCCCACGGCGACGACGCACTGCGCCGACTTCGAGCACAGCCCGTTCGGGCCACCGGGGCGCGGCTGCGCCGCGTCGTTCCTGCTGTGCACGGCCTGCCCGAACGCGCGGGTTACCCCGGCCCATCATCCGCGTCTGGCGTACTTGCACCAGGCGCTGACCGCTCTGCGCGGCGTACTGGACGCGGCGGTGTGGGAGGCGGACTGGGCCGACTCCCACGCCCGACTCGACGATCTGCGCGCTCGGCTGGGGGAGACAGTCTGGGCGACGGCGCTGGGAGCCGTCACTGGCGAGGACCGCGCGATGATCAGCCACCTACTGCAAGGGGACTTCGACCTGTGACCACTCTGCCGGTCGAGCTGCCCGCGCTGCCTGACTGGAGGACGCCGGTGATCGCGCCCTCTTTGGTCGTCGCCCCGGGCCGCCCCTTCGTTTCGGTCTACGCCGACGACGACTGGTCCCTCACGCCGCTGATCGCCAACCCCGGCGCGAAGCGGGTCTGCATCGACTGGTCGCACTTTCCTGACACCTTTCGGGAGGAAATGCGGCTGGCCGCCTGGATGATGATCAACACGGCGCTGCCGGCGAGCGTCCTGGTCGGCCACCCCGCCTGGCATCCGCGTCTGGGCCCGAACGGCGTCTACGACACCGTGCGCCGGTGGAACAGGTTCGCTCACTGGTTGACCGGTCAGGGACTGTCTACTATTGCCGCGTGCACGGCCGACACCTTCACCGCCTACGCCGCACACCGGGCGCGCCGCCCGGAGGTCGTCCGCGACGACGCCACTAGAGAGCTGGTGGCACTGACTCGACTGTGGGCGTTCGACGCCGCGAGCGCCGCCCCGGCCGGGGTGCCGATGCCGCCCTGGCAGCAGTACGGCATCGACGACTACCTGCCGGCCGCGCCCGCCGTCGGCCGCGGGGAGAACAGCCGCGAAGCGATCCCGGAAGCCACGATGGGCCCGCTGCTGATCTGGGCTCTGCGCATGGTCGACGACTTCGCCGGCGACATCCTCACCGCACAGCAGGACGCCCGGCGCCTGACCGAAAGGGCCGAGCAGACGGCTGGTACCAGGGAGTCGATGGCGCGGCTGGCCCGGTATCTGGACCAGCTCGTCGAACGCGGCGCGCCGGTACCCGCCCGGCGGCTGAAGGGCGAGTACCAGGTCAGCGCCACCTACATCGCCGCCCAGGCCGGCTGCGCTCTGCGGCAGGTCAGGCAACCACCTGCGTAGTGAGCGCCGCGAGGGCTTCCGTGACTACGTTCGCCGCCATCCCGGACCTTGCCCGCTGTCCACCCCGGTCACCGGCACGGTCGACGGCCGGCCATGGGCCGCGGCCCTCGACTTCACTGAAATCCCGCAGCTCATGCGGCACCTCAGCACAGCCTGCTTCATCGTCGTCGCCTACCTGACGGGTATGCGGCCCGGCGAGGTGATGGCCCTGGAGAACGGCTGCTGTCCCGAACCCGACCCGCCCGGGCGGCACCTGATCTACGGCCGGGTCTTCAAGGGCGTCTTCGACCAGGACGGCAACCACCTCTCCGCCGGCCAGCCACGCGAAGTGCCATGGGTCGCCATCACCCCGGTCGTCACCGCGATCCGCGTACTGGAACGCATCGCCCCCGACGGCCTGCTCTTCGACACCGCCGCCCACACCATCCTGCGCGGCCGCGCGGCGACCGGCCGGACCATCGGCTTTGAGGCGATGCGCCACCGCATCGAGGACTTCACCGCCTTCGCTTCCGAGCTCGCCCTCCGCCTGGACCGCCCCCAAGAGACGGTCTGGGCCGACCTGCACGGAGCGATCGGCACCGCCCGGTTCCGACGCACCCTGGCCTGGCACATCGCCCGCCGCCCCGGCGGCCTGGTCGCGCTGGCCGTCCAGTACGGGCACCTGCGCACCACGATGAGCGCCGGCTACGCCGCCCGCGGCCGCGACGGCATCCACGAACTGCTCGACATCGAGACCGCCCGGGCCACCGTCGACACCCTCACCACCCTCCACGACGACCTCACCCACGGGGTGCGCATCTCCGGGCCGGCCGCCCGGCGCGCGATCCACGCCGCCGCCCAGGCACCGACGTTCACCGGGTCGATCTGCACCCACCGCCAAGCCCGCGACATTCTGGGCAATCCCGCCCTGACCGTCTACGACAACCCGCGCGCCTTCCTGATGTGCGTCTACAACCGCGACCGGGCCCTGTGCCACCGCCTCGACATCACCGATGCCCCGCGGCTCGGCCGCTGCGAGCCGTCTTGCGCGAACATCGCCCGCACCGACCAGCAGGCCGACCAGCTCCGCCAGCACGCGCAGACGCTGGAGAAGCAGGCCGCCTCCGAGGCCCTGCCCGGTCCGCTCGCCGACCGGCTCGCCCGCTGCGCCGAACACCTTCTGGGCTTGGCCGACCGGCACGAACACGACCGCATCGCCCTTCAGGAGCCGCCGTCATGAGCCCAGCCCCGGACGAGCGCGAGCGGATCAGTGCCGCGATGCACCGCATCTTGGGCGGCACACCGCAGCGCTCGAACGGAGCGCTGACGATCGTCGCCCTCGCCGTGGAGGCCGGCGTCCCGCGCAACGCGCTCACCCAGCGGCACACAGACCTGAAAGCGGAGTTCTACGACAAGGTCTGGGCCCGGGGCGCCACGCCGGACAGCGAACGCCGTCTGCGCCAGCAGGTCCGCAAGCTCAAGGAACTCCGGACGGCAGACGCCCGAGAGATCGCCCAGCTCAAGACCGACGTCGAGGCTCTGGTGGGCGCCCTTCACCAGGCCACGGCAGAGAACAGTCACCTGCGCCGGCAGCTCGTCGACCGCCATGCGGTCGTGCGCGTGCTGCCTGCGCAAACGCCCCCCCGATAGGTAGCCGGTCAGCTGCCGCAGGCACACCCACCGGCCGCCAGCCAGGACAGCCCATGAAACCGGTCAGCCTCCAAGTGCACCTGCGTGAGATCGACGTCCCTCCGCAGCGCGGCAGGACCTCAGCGGTCCGGAAGGCGGCGCACGGTGGGGCTGTCCTACTCGGCCGGCAGACGGAGCATCGGTTCGAAGGCCGCGCCCTCCTCGCCCTCGACCGAAGGGAGGAAGCCGTCCGGGACGGTGCGGGCGGCCGTGGTGAGGAGGCGGGCCAGGACCTCGGCCTCGGTGGCCGGGGGGAGACGGAGGGCGGCGAGGAGGCGGTCGCGGACCTCGGGGTGGTCCGGGTTGTCCTCAAGGTAGTCGGCGTTGAGCGCCGGGGGACGGAAGCCGGCCAGGGCGTCGTGCCAGGAGGGGAGGACGATGGCCAGGGTCAGGGCCTCGGCGAGGGACTCCGCGATGAGGGAAGCCTGGCCCTCGGAGTCGGTGTAGAGGACGGGGCGGACGCGGTCGGAGCCGGCCGGGCCGCAGAGGTAGTGGGTGCCTCCCGCGTTGCAGCCGGCCACGGGCTCCACCGGGAGACCGGCCGGCAGGGCGATCGACTCGATGGGGTCGGTCCGCGTGAGATCGAACTCGCCGTCGCAGGCGAGGTACGCCTCGACCTCGGGGTCGGCGGCGATCCGGCGGAGCAGGGCCTCGTCGGAGAGCGCGGCCGGGTTGAGGCCGCGGGCGGCTTCGGGGGTCAGGGGGTGGCCCGCGAGGACGTGACGGACGGTGTCGAGGGGGACGGGCCGCCCGTAGTCCTCCTCGAAGTGCGCCTGGACGGCCTCGGGGGAGCGGTTGGTGAGGAGACGGAAGAGGTGCCCAGAGCCGTCCGGGTCCGGGCTGCCCGAGGGGAACTCGATGCCCGAGCCGGTGCACCAGGCGCTGCCGCCGGCCTCCCACCACAGGCAGGCGGTGACCCGCGGGGCCCCGAGGCCCTCGTCGACAAAGGCCGGGTCGTCCAGGAGCGGGCGCAGCGCGGCGGGCACCTCGTCGATGACACCGGGCCAGACCTGTTCGTCGTCCGTGCCGTACGGGCTCATCTCCGACTCGTGGTCGAAGCCGCGGACGAGCACACCGGCCGGGGTGAAGAGGACGGAGAAGTCGTCACCCGAGCCGTTGTCCATCAGCGCCGCCTCCGTCCCAGGCCCCCAGGTGGTGGAGAAGGAGTAGCGGGAGAACCGCGGGTCGCGGCAGATCGCCTGGTCCAGCACGGCCAGCGCGCGCAGGTGCGCGCGGAGCTCGGCGGGGTCCGGGAGGAGAGCGGCGGTCGTGTGCACGGTGTCCATGGGCTCATGTAAGCAGCCAGCACTGACATCCAGGGCGGCGGTTCGCGCACACCCGATCTCTCACTCAGGGAACGAAAAGCCCAGCTCACGCAGGCGGGGCAAGCACGCTGCGAGGCATTGCTCCACAGACGCGGCATCGGTTCGCACAAGGACGTCCTCGCGCAACGGCGCTCCACTGGCGACGAAGGTCCAAGGCTTGCCCCTCCCTGCCATTCGCTCAGCGTCGGCCTTGAACAGCACCGTTACGCCCTGTTCAGCCAGTGCTTCCATAATCGCGACGATGTCCACCGGCACTCTCCCCTCCCGAAGCGCTTCGAACGCGCCATCGGACGACCATATTCACTCCAGGCCGGACCCTGGACACCGCCCGCATGACCCAAAGTGACCGATCGGGGCGCTCTGAGCTGGAATACGCGACACCTCAACATGCGAGCTCACCAGTCCTGAGGCCGTGCAGGGCGGCTACTTCACCTCAACACGCTGAACTTGACAGAGAAGTGTCCGCTTGCCTGTCGTCGAGGCGTTTCTCACGGTGCTGGAAGGCGTGCGGTCCGCACGAACTCGTCGTAGTCGTAGAGGTAGTCGTCCAGTTCGTACGGAGCCGAGGCGAGCACCAGGCAGATCGCGTCGGGCGAGAAGTCGGCGAACTCGGTCCACACGCCGGGCTCCACGTGGAGCGCCTGGTCCGGACGGTTCAGGCGCACCCGGGCGCGCGACCGCTCTCGTCTCTCACGCCGACGACTGTCGAAGCCCTGGCCGTGGGCGGAGCACACTGGCGGGGTGGCGAGGTCGTGGAGGAAGCTGCCGAGGTTGTAGCCGGCTGCGGTCAGGGCGAGGGGGTAGCTGCTGGTGGGAGTCAGGCCGGGTGCGACGTTGGTCTCCAGGACATAGGCCGCACCGCGCGCGGTGACGATGGCGTCGGTGCGCGAGAGCTGCCGCAGGTCCAGCACACGGTGTGCGAGGACGGCGGCGCGGGCCGCTCGTGCGGGGAGGTCGTCTGCGAGGCGGGCCGGTGTGTGGAAGGTGGCGGCCCCAGCGGTGTACCGGCCCGTCGTGCTCGGCCGCGGTCCCCTTGCACGTATTCGAGGCTTTCCGCTCGTGCCGGCGCGCGTTGTCCGCGTCCGCGTCGGCGGTCGTTCCGACGCTGGTGACCTCCACGCAAGCGGCCCGGCCGTCCGTGGGTGTCGCCGTGGCGGCATTCTCCCTGCCGGGCATTGACCATGCGCCGTCCGTCCTGCGGGACAGGCTCGCCCCTCGTGGCCGCCGAGGGCTGATGGGTGAGACCCACACCAGCCCAGGCAGCCGCCCTGCGGCCGATCACCGCGTTCGGCCCGGGCTCCCCCCTTGGCCTACGACGACTACCTCCACCACCCCGCCGGCCTCGGCCGCCTGCCCGCCACGCGCTACCGCACGCCCGTCGCGGTGATCGGGCCGTGATCGCCTTGGCCAGGCCAGGTGGCTCTCCTTAACGTCGCACTGGAAAGGCTCAATGTCAGCCCGTGAGACACGCAGAGCGACGGACGGCCCACAGGCGGCCTGGTCATAGGAAACGCCCCCGCCGAGCACCGAGACCATGAAGTGGGGCGATTCACTCATTTTCGAGCGCGGTAAGTAGCTCGCCAGGCAATATGGTCTGCCATGGACCTTGCTGGCGCAGCTGCCGTTCTCGCTCTCCTCAGCATCCCTGCGAGTGTGCTGATCGCTCGTTGGCAGATGCGCACCACGCTGGCGCAGTCAGAGGCGACGTATCGGGCAGCCTTGGAGGTTGCGGAGGTCAACCATCGGGCCGCTTTGGAAGTCTTGGATGCGAACCACCAGAAGGCCTTAGAAACCGCAGAGGCGAACCATCAGAGGGCCTTGGAGCTTGCGGCGGCGAGCCATCGGGGCGCTCTCGATGTTGCACGCAAACAAGCAGAAGCCGAGCACCTTCGGTGGATAACGGAAGCGCGGACTGCCGAGTACAGACTTTTCGAGGCTTCGCTGGCACAGTTCCGCCGTGTCTTCCTAGCTGACGAAGTCGTCAAGAATGAACTTATAGATGCTCACCATGAAATGCATCGGAGTCGTTACGCGATTCGGCAACTGGGGCCTGGCGAGGTGTATGACGTCGTTGAACGCATTGATCTGCAATGCGGCCTGATTCTCGTCCGTTTTGCCAAGCGCACCTCGCAAATCCCGATCGAGCGTGCTGAGTGGTGGCAGAGGGCGATCGCGCCCCTACGACTCGAACTGGGTGAGGCGGTCAAGGGCATGCTCGATAGGCATATAGCATCGATTTGATGCAGTTTGGTGGGGTGGCCTTTGCCGCTAACGTTAGCGGCAGGTGGTGCGCGTCATCGAAATGGCTCTCCATTTCCCCCGCCACCGTTATCTGAGAACAATAGGAAAACCTTTCTACGACCTGCTCAGCCGCCACGGCTTCGCGGTCCTCACCCTCCCCTTCCGCCCGACTTCGAACTCGGAGGGTCTCTGCACTGCGTCACCTGGCACATCCGCCACACCGGTCACCAAGAGGATCACTTCCCCACCTCACCCACCCAGCGGCCGGTGAATGAGCCCGCACGCGTACCGACGTTCTCTGTCGGCCGGACCGAAGGACCAGCCCGATCTTGGTTACAGCATGAGCGGCACCTGAAAGACGCTTCAAAGGCCCGGGTGGTAGGACACTCCGCCATCCGGTCCGTGATGGTACAAATCCTGCTGCACCACGTTGATCTCATGCCGCAGCTGCGCAGCTTCTTTCTGCGGCAGGTCCAGTTCCCTTTCCCAACGCTGCATCAGCTGCAGTTGCACCTCAAGCGGGATGTCTCCGTGAGCAACCTTGTGGAGGTCTCGCGCTTCGACGTAGCCGCTCAGCAAGCTGGTGAGTTCGCTGCCGAACCTATGCCCAGCGGGATTCGTCATGATGACCACTCCTCTCCCTTCCAGGCTACGACTCGGCGGCTGACGCGTTGCCGGTGTCGACGGCCGGGTGCTGCTGCACGGGCCGGCCGACGACTACCTCGGTGGATTGTGGGAGCTTCCCTCCGGCGAGGTCGAGGACGGCGAGGCGCTCATCGCAGCCCTGCGGCGCGAGGTCGCCGAGGAGACCGGCCTGACCGTGGCCGCGGTCGGAAACTACCTCGGCCACTTCGACTACCGCTCCAGCTCCGGCCGCCGCAGCCGGCAGCACAACTTCACCGCCGCCCCCACAGGGCAGACGGACCAGCTCAGCGAGCACGACGCACAGCTATGGGCCGACGCTGGCCAGCAGGGGCAAGTCTCCAGCACCGTCCAGGCTGTCCTCGGCACCTGTCGGCGTACAGCGGCCTGACCGCGCTTCGCCCGGCCAGGGCCCCCTTTTCGGGCCCGGCCGCGTGCTGATGAGCCCGCACGGTTGTGGCCTCCACGCACACGATCGACCAGGCGACCGTGCCAACAGCATCGGAGTGCTGTTGGACATGGGACAGCAGCCGGTCCCATGTGCCGTCGGCCGACCAGCGGCGGAAGCGTTCGTAGACAGTCTTCCACGGCCCGTAACGTTCGGGCAGGACACGCCAGGCAGCCCCTCGAACCGGACGGCCCATCCGAAACGGGACCAGCAACAGGGTGATCACCGCCCACGACCCATCAGTCAGCTCATGGCGACGCACCACGAAACGGACCAACGACCAACCACTTCGCGGACACGACCTAGAACCAACCCGCCCTGTTCTACACGCCAGTTAGCGCCGATACGCTGCCGGTCATGGGTGGCCTTGATGACGAGATCAGAGCCGCGCGCTCCCGTGCCGATGCCTGGGTGAGCGCCGATCAGCGGCGAGCAGAACGGGAGCGGAACGAGGCAGCTGAGGTCCAGCAGCTTCTCGCGGAGGCCGTGAAGTTGCTCAGGCCCTACGGCTCCGAGATCCTGGTGCAGGTGAAGCCCGCAACGTTTCGCGGGGAGTACACCGCCAACGGTCAGCGCTTCCGCCGCATCGCGCAGCAGCGGTGCTGAAAGCTCGCCCACATGTCCGGCCGTCGGCGGGATGAGAACGGCGACCTGGAAGATGACTGGATGGAGTCGCCGGTCCTGCTGCTGGAAGACGGTACAGCGGGCCGCTTCTGGCTGGACAACGACATCAGCCCGCAGCGCGAGGGCGAGTACGTGTCCTCCCACGCTCCGGACCCGCTCACCAAGCGCACGTTCCTGGACAGCTCGAGCCGCGAGCTGCCCGCACTGCTGAAGCGGTACCTGGGCGAAGCCATCGTGCGCTACGAACGCGACGGCCGATGACAAAGGGCGGGGGCCGACACCGGCGCCCCGCCCTTCGTCACCAGCTCAGGCCCAGTCGAGCCCGAGGCCGGCCAGTGCCTGGAGTTTGTCGGCGGCGAGTTTGGCCCACCTGCTCTTGCTGTTGCTCGGAAATACCCCCAGCTTGACCTCCGTGCCGTCCCCCAGCCGCTCTACGTGCGTCCTGGGGACCTTCACAGAGCCTGTGCGGGCCTTGTACTGCGCCAGGGATGCCCCGCCCCCGGCTCGAAGGCGTTGGAGGCCGCCTTGGGGACCTTGGCGGTGGCGTATCCGCCTCGGGCGGCAGTGGTGTCACGTCGATCGCTTCCTAGATCTCGGGCTGCCCGTCCGTCAGGCTTGTCCAGACGTCGTGCTGCCGCTGCCTGGCCAGCCACTTGCCGACGTCTATCTCGTGCGCGGTGACGCCGGGCAGGACGTCGGCCTGGCCCTCTTCGTCGGCCACCAGCTCGCGCAGGCGGCGTAGTGCCGTTGCCAGTCCGCCAGCCACTCGGGGCTCCAGTGCTCGTCGACGGCCTGCAGCGCGGCCTTCCGCTCGGGGTGGTCGTCCAGCGCGCCGGGCTGCCGAAGGACGCGCTCCAACCGGTCGTCGCCCAGGCCCGTAAGGCAGGACGCCACCCGGTCACGGTCCTGGACGAGGTAGGCCACCGTCAGTTCGGCCCCGCCACATCGCATCGACCAGCCAGGGGCCGTCCGTTACCGCGATGCCCAACGTCCGGATGCACGCTGGAGACGTGTACCCAACCTGGTCGGATCATCGTGCATTCGCCATCGCCCTCACCGGCGGCGCGGCGGCCGCGGGTTCCGTACCACCGGCTGACCCGGTGCGGGCGGGACCGGCCGCCGAGCAGCCGGCGACGATCAGGGACGCGGCGATCAGAGCAGGTGAAGCGTAGGTTCTGGAGGTTCTGCGCGCGGTGAGTCCTCGAAGGGCGTGAGGTGGGGGCGGACCGAGGGAGTCGACACCTTCGGACCGCGTCGCACGGCATCGGGCACTGTGGGCGAGCATCCGCTCCTCATCCAGGAATGTCTCCACCATCAGCTGCGGCCCGTGCTGCTCTGCGAATGCCACTGCCTTGGAGATGGCGTCACGGAAGCTCTCCAGGTGACCGTCGCTGATGCGCATGGTGTTCCGGAAGAGGAGAACTGTCGAGTCATGAGTGGTCATGACCCCGACCTTCGACCCTCAAGCAAGGTTGAGGTCAAGTGCCGATCGTCCCCGGCGCCCTCGTCGACCGGCGCTCTGCTCAGAGGTGTCGGCAGCGAGGTGGGCGTGGCTTGCTGTGGGGGGTGTCACGCGTCCTGCGGGTACCAGCGCAGTTCGACGGTGTTGCCGTCCGGGTCCTGCACATAGAGGGAGAGGGCGGTGCCCCGGGCGCCGAAGCGCTCGCCGGGGCCGTCCAGAACCGTGAAGACGCCGGAGTCGATGACCTGCTGCCAGTCGAGGGGTTCGACGACCAGGCAGATGTGGTCAACGTTGGAGCCTGTTGTCTGGTCGGTGGGGGCTTGAATGAGGTCGATGATGGTGGTGGGGCTTACGCGTACGGAGGGGAAGGGGGCTTCGCCGGCTCGCCACTGTTCCACGCGCACCGGTTCCAGGCCCAGGGGGCCGGTGTAGAAGGCGAGTGAGCGTTCGATGTCGGCGACGGTGAGGACAAGGTGGTCGAAGGCGATGACGCGCATCGGTTTCTCCGGGGGTCGGGGCGCCCGGGGGCGCCGGTGATGGTGGTGCGGCGTGGGCCGACTGCGGGCGGCGGCGCTGCGTGGCGGCTGCGGATCTGGCCTCGCCGCTCCGCGAGAAGCGGCTGGGGTCGGCCGGCTGTGGCCTGCTGGTGATGTGAGCATCGCCGAGCGGGCATGCATCGGTCCAACACATGTTTGTCATCTGATCCAGCTCGTTTCACGATGGATCTGTGGATCTTCAGCAGATGCGTTACGTCCTGGCGGTGGCGGAGTGCGCCAGCTTCACCCGCGCCGCCGAGCGGTGCCACATCGTCCAGTCGGCGCTCAGCCACCAAGTGGCGCGGCTGGAGGCGGAGCTGGGCGCCCGGCTGTTCGATCGGACCAGTCGCCGGGTGCGGCTGACCACCGCCGGGGAGGCGTTCTTACCCGCCGCCCGCCAGTGCGTGGAGGCGGCCGAGCGGGCCCGGGCGCAGGTGGCGGCGGCCACCGGCGAGATACGGGGCACCCTGACTGTGGGGTCGATTCCCACCGTGGCGGCCGTCGACCTTCCCGCGGTGCTCAGGGAGTATCGCCTGCGTTACCCCCAGGTGCGGATCAGTCTCCGCACAGACTCCAGCGAGCATCTGGTCGATCAGGTGCGCGAGGGCATGCTGGACGCGGCCTTCCTGGGCGTGCCGCCCGGCTTCCGTATGCAGGGCGTCTGCGACAGGGAGCTTGCCTGCGGGCGGCACGTCGCGGTGGTCGCCCCGGACCACCGGCTGGCCGGGGAAGGCGATGTGGATCTGCGCTCGCTCGCCGAGGAGGTGTTCGTGGACTTCGCCGCAGGCAGCGCTGCCCGCGCCCAGTCGGATCAGGCGTTCGCGGCGGCCGGTCTGCGGCGTGAGGTGGCCTTCGAGGTGTCGGGTGTCGAGTTGATGGTCCGGATGGTCCGCCATGGTTTGGGCGTCGCACTGCTGCCTGAGGCGTTCACCGCGGAACTGCGCGGGCTGCGGTGTGTGCCGGTCACGAACGGGCCCGTACGGGTGGAGCGCCTGGTCTGGAGCCGGTTCACGCCTTCACCTGCGGCCTCGGCTTTCCTGTCGTTGCTGGACGTCTGTACGCCGCCCGCGAAGCCCTGACTTCCTGGCGTCGGCGTACGTGTGCGCGTTCCCGCCCACGTACGAGCGAAGTGCGCCAGTGGTCGATGCGGTGAGACCTGTGCCTGGGCACTGTGCTGCTGGGTTGGTGACGGGGAGGCGTCGGGGCGGGCGGTCGACGGGGTCGGCGTCGACGGCCATGCTCGCGATGAGGGTGCCCAGCGATTCGCTCTTGCCGGAGCCGGTTGTTCCGGCGATGAGGGTGTGCGGGCCGTCGTTGTCAGGTTCACGGGGAACAGTTCCGTTCGCCCACCCGAGGACGGCCCTGGCCCGCAGTCCCGGGGCGCGTTCGACCCAGTGATCGCGGACGGCGGACCTGAGGGTGTCCTCCAGGCTGAGCAGCGGCAGGAGCGAGACCCGGTCGGGCAGGCCGGCGCTCTCCACCCGCAGCTCCGGGTCCTCGAAGCGGGCCGGCGCCCGCGCGGTCCGCCGGGCCTCGGTGAACGGCATGTCGTGCAGCGGGACGCCGTCCACGGTCTGACTGGAGGCCACGCCGCGGGCCCGGCCCGTGCCCCGCGTCAGCACGCGCATACAAGACACCAGGTGATGTTCTCGGCCGACCTCAGAACGCGTTTTCAAGCCCTGTTGTCCCGTCTCATTTGATCTTGCCTGTTTCCGAGGCTGTGACCTGGGCTGATGCATGAGTGGGTGAGACGGCGCCTCGTCGGAATCTCACATGGTGTTGTCGCCCAGCGGCACTTCTCCGAGGTCGTCTCACTTGAAGTTGTCGGTCAGCGGTTCTGCCCGTCGGAGTCTGCTGCACCTGGCGATCAACGTGCCAGTGCATCCGTGCCTTGCGGACCTGGTCGACGGATAGGCTGCCGTCATGGACGTCCGTGTAGAGATCATTCGGGAAGCCAGTGAGGAACTCGTTGAGGCCTTCGGTCGGCTTTTGCCGCAGTTGTCTTCAACGGCCAAACCCCTCGATTTCGAGGCGACCGACCGGATGGTGTCGTGTAATGCCAACACTGTGCTTGTCGCCCGGACGTCCGAGGCGATCGTCGGCACTCTGACTTTGGTGTTGTTGCCCCTGCCGTCCGGGTTGAGGGGCCGCGTCGAAGACGTGGTTGTCGACACTGCGGCGAGAGGCCAGGGAGTCGCAGCACTCCTCACCCAGGAGGCCTTGCGGCTCGCTCGGGAGGCGGGCGCCCGGACGGTGGATCTCACTTCTCGGCCGGATCGTGCCGCAGCGAACCGGCTTTATGAGCGTCTTGGCTTCCAAGCTCGTGAGTCGATGGTCTATCGCTTCCCGATCGCTTAGTTGGATGGTTCTGCCGTCCCACCGCCGCGGGGCCACCGTTTCCGAGTCAGTCGTCCTGGACAGCCATGCGTTGACGGTAGGCGGCCTGCTTGCACCGCGGTGAGCAGTAGCGGGCACCGCGACGTCGGTCGTTTCCGCTGGCCCAGGCGGTGCCGCAGACCGAGCACTGCGCCTGCCGCGTGCTGGAGGCGGCATCGCGGAGTTCGCGTTGATGTTGTTGACGCCTCCAGTTGCGGGATCTGCATACCGTCGAGCAGAACCGCATCCTCGTGCTGGCGTCCTTCAGCTGCGTGCCGCAGCTGGCGCAACGGCCCGGGTCATCGGAGTCAGGTGCGAGGAGAGCATCGAGGCGACGGGTGAGTTGCTCCGTCGTGTCCGGGTTGTGGGCCCGGGGCTCGTTCGGCATCGGGAACGGGTGGTTGTGCAGGGTCCGGTAGTAGCGCTCTTCCTCGATCCAGCGGACGAGCGGGTCAGCGACCCCGGCACCTTCGTAGCTGTAGCCGGGTGCGGCCCGTGCGCGGACTTCCAGGATGAATTGGCGGAAGTCTCGGTCATGGCCGGTGAAGGGCAGGTTCCGGAGCTGGGGTGAGGCCAACAGCCCGGTGAGAGCGACGATGTCGGGATAGCTGTTGGCGATGAGTCGGAGGTCCTCTCGGTAGGTGCCGCATCCTGGGGGAATCAGGATTCGCAGTCTGTGATCGAGCCGTTTGTGAAACCTGCGGTTGTCCCACCACCGCCAGCACCAGTCAGTTGCCTCGCGCATGGCGATGGCCACGGTCTGCCAGCCGTGTTCACGGACGGGCGGTGGTTGTCTCGCTGGGCCTGGATGATCTCTGGCAGTGGACAAATGTCGAACTGTGCATGGTAGGTGTCGGTCCAGCGGCCATGGCGAAGGCACAGCCTGGTGCTGTTGGGGACCCAGCGCAGGGCTTGGATGAAAACTCCCTTGGCGGCCAGACAGAGGGTGCAAGAGGCCTGGACCTGCCAGCCCTCATCGAGCAGCTGCAGGGACACGGGCAGGTTCCGGGTGTTGTCCGGACTGCGTAGGTCGGGCAGGGCCTTGAGCAGCCGGTCCCGCGGATGCCCGGAAAGGTCGCTGACGGCGTCCAGGAGGGGCAGTGGAGCGGGGTGGATCCGGTGCCGGTTGTTGATGTGTTCGTGGAGTGCCAGGTTGGAGATCCGGTTCGCTGCCGCCAGCCGGCTGACGCAGGAGTCCCAGGTCTCGCGGTGGAGAGGAGCGACGGTGTGAGGGAGCCGACGCAGCCGGGGAGGCGGCAGAAGGCTGATCATGCCGCGTCTCCGACCTCACCCTTCTCGTCGTCGGTGGTGCCGGACCTGCTGGACTGCGTGCTGTGGTCGACCGGGATGGACTGAAGAAGGGGCCGGGTGATGCGTTCGCTGCCGTCGGCGATGGCGCTGATGGCAGCGGCGCGGACGAGGTGGGACAGGCTGCTGATGCTGCCGTCGGTGCGGGTGTGGAGATATTTCGCCAGCCGGATCCGGGTGTCTGGATCGTGGTGGTGCAACCGCAGCGAGTTCTCCATCAGAGCGATCATGGAGCGCCATTCGGCTTGGTAGGCGAAGTTCCCGGTGTGCTTCATCACGCAGCGGGCGGCGATCTGCTTTCCGCGGACCCCGGTGAACAGGCCCTAGCGTTGCACGTTGATGCCGGCGTAGACGAACGTGGCGGGGATGTGCTCGGCGAAGTACTTCAGGTGGTCGGACATGTCCTTGCCGGTGGACGTGCCCATCGCCCAAGGACCGGAGACGATCAGGCCGCGGCGAGCGCTGATCTCCCGCCGGTTGACCAGAGTCAGCAGCCGGCCCTGGTGGAGGACGTCACGAACGGTCGGTGTCTCCACGATGATCAGCTCGGAGTGGTATTTGACCCGGCCTTCGTCGTACTCGTCCCGGGCTCTGGGATCAAGGTCTTTCTACTCCTCCTCGGACAGAAGGTCGAAGGCGATCGGGTCCTCGTCGACGAACCGACGCCAGCCCTCAAGCGTGGTCGTTGGCATCCGCCGATCCTCGGGCAGCCCGAACTCGGGCGCGTTCACCACCATTTCCGTGCCTCCTTGCGTGCGTCGAAGACTTTCAGCGGGACGACCTCGGCAACCGCGTCGTCGTCCTCGGCTTCCTCCTCCGTCCCGGCTGGGGACGTGGGCTCGACCGGCAGAGGCGGCGGAGGTTCAGGCCGTGGCCATGCGGGCTGTCTGGTGGCCTGAGTGCGGGCGGCGATCTTCGGGCCACGGCGCCAGCTGCGGCGGCCGCGGGCGGGTTTGGCCGAGGCTGCTTCTTCATCAGGGCCGCTGGCAGCCCGGTCAAGTAGGTCGCCGACCGCCTCGGCGATGGCATCCTCGGTGACCTGCTCGCCCTGTCCACGCAGGTCGCGGGCGGTGCGGCCGCAAGCCAGCTCGCCGAAGGGGGTGGCGGTGGTGGACAGCAGCCGCCAGGGGACGGTGATCCACTGCCCTGTGCGGTGGTTGCGGAGCCAGACGAGCCGGATGTCGTAGGGGTCGTGGCGGACCTCCCAGCGGTTCTTCCGCTCCAAGATCCCGGACTTCTCCCGCCGCAGATCGTTGAGTTCTTCGCAGTTGTAGATCTAGTGGTTGATCTTGATGCCGTATGAGTTGATGGCCTGCCAGCGGGCCGGCAGCAGTTCCAGGTAGTCCTCCGCGGTCAGCGCGAGCGGCAGGAAGCCGGCCGACTCGACCAGCGCGGCGTACTTCTCGTTCGGGGAGAACGTCCGCCGCGGGGCGAGTGGGTCACGTAGCGAGTCGTGGGCCCTGTTCTGCCACTTGGCGCTGATCCATTGTTCCAGCAGTTCCTGGAGCTGGTGCAGGGAGAACAGCGGTTCGTCCTCGATCTTGCGGCCGCGGTGTTCCGTCGACCGGCCGGTGTAACCGGGCAGGAACTGGGCGAACAGTGAGGCTGCCGAGACCAGTGTTCTTTCGATGTGGGGTTTGTGAGTTGGGGACCGGGGAGGAGCATGAATCACCTCGGTGCCGAACGCGTTGCAGGCTGCATGGAAGTTCTTCGACAAGAAGGCCTTGCCGCCGTCGACCACAACCGTTTCAGGGGTGATCAACGGGACCGCGGCCGCATGCCGCAGCCTGTCGTCGACCGACAGCAGCCGCTCGTAGGGCAGCACCGAGTGCTCCGCAGAGCCGCCGGCCAGCCCGGCCGCATCGGCGCCGGGGTCACCGAGCGAGCCAGCAGCAAGGCGGCGTCCACCGACTTCGTGGTCGGCCGCAGCACCGCTGCAGTGATGGACCGCGTCGCGACGTCGACCATGCCAACCAGTTGGCATCGGTCCACGACCCCGTTCTCAAGCCGGACCAGCACGTCGAACGGGGTGGAGTCGACCTCCATCAGCTCGCCCGGACGGCAGACCGTGACCTGGTCGAAAACCCCCTCGGGCTGGTTGGCCAGAGAGCGGCGGGTGCGGGGCGAGCCAGTCGTGTGGCGACCGGCCTCCAGCCGATTGAAGAGACGGTAGAAGGTCGCCCGCGAGGGCATCTCGACCGGCGGTCCCTTCAGCTTCTTCACTGCCTGGCCGACGCGTTCGAAGTAGTAGCTGACGGTGTGGGTCGAGCCATCGGCGGCCTGGTCCATGAGCCGTCGCAGGATTTCGACGACCTGGGGGTCGACCTGGCGCAGGACTGGGCGGCGCGGGGCCTGGCGGCCGTCGACCATGCCCATCACTCCGCGTTTTTGGTAGCGGCGTCGACGCCAACGAATGGTGTGCGGGCTGACCGGACGACCGGTCTCGCGCGACAGCTCGATGGCCTTGGCCGCCTCGCGCTCGGCCAGGTTCCGGGCCGCCGGGTCGTATTCGGGCCGAGGCATGACTCCCTCAGAAGCGTCCGTCCGGCGGCAGGCCAGTGAGAACCTCGCTCATGTGCCGGTGCCACCACAGAGCCCGGTCGGCTTCGCTGGGCGGCAGTCCGTCCAGCAGGCCGGGAGCAAGTCGGCGGGCCCCGCCCGAGCCGATCACCTCGAACCCCGGAGAGGTCATCAGTGTCGGGAGATGCATCGCGCTGGACTGCCCGTGTTCGTCGGCCAGCCGCACCAGGACGCCGGTGATGCCGACCACGGTGTGCACCTTGTTGTCGAACCTCACCCGGTCGCCGGGCCTGACCACCAGCGGCCGTCTCACCGGGCCGTCACCACCTGGCGGACCACGCTTCGCGGCCCCAACGGGCCCGATGTCAGGTCGACGTCCAGAACCCGGCGCCAGAGCAGGTGATAGAGGACCGGCAGCACCGCCAGACGGTCACCGACCCGCTCGGCCCCGGCCAGCAGGGCCTCCGGCTCGGCGAAGGCCCTCGTCAACTCCGAGGCGACGGGTTCCCGGTGGTTGCGCGGGTGCCGGTAGCCCGCCAGCCACTTGACGTTCGCCAGCAGCACCGGATCGATCGATCTCACCCGGCGAAAGACCCATCCAGCAAGTTCGCAGGCTCGCGCCGTGGCAGCGAACGCCTCCGCGTCGTCCGGCCCGATCCGATCGTCCGGACGTACATCCATCACCAGGCCCCCGCCGTCATCAAGCCGGGCAAAGAAGTCTGGGACGTGCCCGCGACGGCCTCGCGGACCGGGCCAGAACAGCCGGAACGGCTGACCGACCAGAACCGTGACCCGTGGGTCGAAGTCCATCAGCATCGCGTGGTGCCGTTCCAGGTGCGACTCGCAGGACAGCTGCCCGGCTGTCGTAGCCGTCCAGTAGTCACGGGTCACGGACTTCTGCCCCTCGTAGGACTTGACCGTACGCACCGGCGACAGCCACTCGAACCTCAGCGTCCAGCATGCCGACAACGGTTCGCGACGGCGTACGAGATCCTCATCGACGTACCCCACCTCGAACGCGGCCTGGCCCAGCCTCCCGACATCCACCACCCAGCCCCCAGATCGATCAAACAGAACCGATCCGAGCAAAGCCACCAGCCGGCACCGGCCGTCAGCAGTACGGGCTCAAACCGCCCGAGAGGGGGAAGACCGGGTGAGAAAAATGAAGATCAGCGACAACAGCACTTGAGACTCGCCCACCCGACAGACAACGTCACGTGAGACCAGCGGCAACGTCATCCGAGATCAGCAGCGAATCCATCAAGGTCCCTGAGACAACGAGAACGTCACGCGAGACGGGACACCTGTCTCCGCAGGTCAAGGCACCCGGTTTGGAAGGAGAGCTTTGCGTAAGCGTGGAACGGTCAGTGTGACCGTTCCACGAACGGCACCTCGCAGGGGTGGGAAGCGGGCGGGGCGGAAGTGAGGGGCACCACGGTGACCGTGTCCCGAAAGGCCGGCGTCGGCGGCCACTCAGTCTCTTGAACGATCTCGAGTTGTCGAGTGGCAACTCGGTCTCGGTGCGGCGTCGGGGAACATCGGAAACAGCCGTTGGCGACCAGAACGATCACGGCCCGCTCCGTACAAGGGCACTGACCCGGTTCTCGTACTAGCGGCCGGCCTCGGGCTGGGCCCAAACCGTGGGTCGGGCCGGGTGGGGGCCTGCCCGGAGTTCGACCCGCAGGACTTCCAAGGCACCGGCGCGCAGTCGGGTGCGGCATCGACCGCCTCCATGCGAACCGGACCGCGGCCCCCGGACTCGACGAGCTCGCCGTCGGTGACGAAGTGGCCGTCGGAGACGGCCCGGGAGGCGGGTCAGAGCTCGTCGCAGACCAGGCCGAGGACTACCGTTTCGTCCTGGGGGTATGGGTGGGCGCTCGCGCACTCGAAGGCGTACGCCCGCTCGCCGCGGTACTGGAACAGCACACCCGCCGGGGCGTGATTGGCGTCGAAGGCCTGGCAGCCGTAGCCGTGCAGGATGCGGCTCTCGGCGTTGTAGTCGAATTCGGCGCAGACGTAGTCGGTGCCGAGGGCGTGGGCCGCCGGGGCGGCCACCACGCAGGCCGCGCCGGCGAGAGCCATCGCGACGACGGCGAGGAACGGACGGCAAACGAACGACCGCACATTCATGGCGATTTCCTCTCTGCTCGCCGGCCCCGGCCGACGCGCCGCCACAGGGGACGGCGGGACCGGCTGCGGACCGATCTGTCGAACAGCATGGACATGCCCGACATGGCGGCAGTGACCCGAAAAGACGCTGTTTTTCACCCGCAGGTGTTGCCGGGTGGTGGGGTGGGCTTTTGTCCGTGCTGCCCGCATCAGGTCGCCGTCGTGCTCGGCGGCCGGCCGGGTCTGCCGTTGAAGGCGGCCGCTGCTCGGCGTCGCTGCCCGACGTCGCCGTGGGCGAGGCGCCGGCGCCGGGCGGGTGGTGCTGCTGAGTGGGTGTGTGCGGTGCGGCGAGCGCTGCGAGGCCTCCTGCGGCTGGCGGGCCGGTCAGTCGCGTGTCGCCTGCCAGCGGGAGGCCCGAGGCCCGGGCCGGTGCCTGCCCCGGGTATGCCGGCGACGACCTCGTCGCGGTGAACCCCTGATGAGCCGTGTCGTTCGTCGGCTACCAGTCCTGTTGGACCCAATGGATCGATCCAACACCTCTGCGCGGGCCGGGAAGGCCCTCCGCTGGGATCATCCGGCGGGTGCCTCTCCGCCTGTTTGCTTGTTCGCTCATTGCCGGCGCCCTCATGCCTGGGAAGTGCACTGGGGAAGGGCCGGGTCAGGAGGCGTAGACGCTGTCGCAGTACCTGCCGTTGGGGCACTGGTTGGGGTGCTGGACGTAGGGGCCGTCGCCGCGGGGGAAGGAGAAAGGCAGGCCGGTGTCATCGCTGCCGGCGGGGGGCCCGGTCCTCGGGGGCGGTGCGGGTTCACCGGAGTGGCCCGATCCCGATCCTGAGCCGGACCCTGTCCCGGAGCCGGAGCCGGAGCCGGGCTTGGACCCGGTCTGGGAGTCGGGTGTGTCGCCCTGTCGCTGGGGTGTGTCGGCGGCGGGGGGTTGTTGGCGGTCGGCGGTCTTCGGCGCCGGGGAGCGCTGCTGTCGGTCGGCTGCCGGGGTGGCGGCCTGCTCCTGTGCGGCGCTGTCGTCGTTGTCCTGCTCCGGCCCAGGGGTGCCGGAGGG